>JANXCK010000041.1 GCA_025060055.1 Fimbriimonadales bacterium
TGCCGAATGTGCGCGTGGCGTCGCTGGAGGGCTTGCTGGCACATTTCGCGCAGCAGGTAGGGGCGTGCGCGATTGTGCGCGGACTGCGCGCTGTGTCCGACTTCGAGTATGAGTTCCAGATGGCAACGATGAACCGCCAACTCGCTCCCGAAGTGGACACCTGCTTCCTAATGACCCATCAGCAGTATGCGTTCCTGTCGTCGTCCATCGTGAAAGAGGTGGCGCGACTGGGAGGCGTGGTAGACCACCTCGTGCCCCCAAATGTCGCCCGCAAACTCAAGGAGCGATTCGCGCCACCCACGGCAGGAAACTCCAAATGAGTATCGAAACCCACGCTTGTAAGGGGAGGCTCTGAGCTATGGTACACACGGACGGTATGATGATACGCAAATGGCTAAGAGAGCTGGATCAGGCGTTCGAGAACGCACGGAGCTTTGGACCTGTCGTATTCGGTTTAGACAAAGGCGAGTGTCATAACCGTGTGCAGCAGATTCTGGCGAACCTGCCCAGCGACTTTGACAAAGCCGAGCGGGTGCTGCGCGAGACCGATCGCCTGATTGGCGGTGCGCAGACCGAAGCGCAGATGACGATTGCTCAGGCACAGGAAGAGGCACGGCGGATTATTGAGCAAGCGCGGCGCGAAGCCGAGCAAATCTTGGAACGCGCTCATGCCGAGCAACAACGGATGCTTAGTCAGACTGAAGTCTACCAACTGGCGCAGACCCAAGCACACGAGCTTCTCGAATCGGCACGTGAGAAAGCGCAGCAAATCAGGCGCGGCGCCGATGAGTACGCCTACGAGGTGCTGACCGAACTGGAAAACGCGCTGGCGAAGGTGATGAATACCGTGCAAAACGGCAAGGTGCTGCTGGAGGATTACCTTAAGCAGCGCGTGGGCACGCGCCGCTAAAGCGGTGGCTTGAGGGGCAGAAAGGTCAGCCCCAGACGCAGCAGGCTCTTGAACCGCAGCGGATAGAGTCGCAGCGACCGCAGGTACGCCCGACGCGCGTTCCTGCGGTCGCCTAATAAAGCATACTCCGTACCCATGCAAGCGTAGGAGTGCGCCAGCGCCAAGCGCATCGCCCTCCGATCGGTTGCTCGCTGCCACAGGCGCGACTCGCACGCATGGATGGTTCCCGTGCGCACTTTCACATCATCTTCGTACACGCGCATGTGTTGAAATGAAGCGTTAGCCCCATGCACACGGTACATCGTCAGCGGCTCATCGATGTAGCCGATGTCGTACTCCAGCGCGACACGGAACCACATCTCCCAGTCGCCTGAACCATACAAATCCTCGCGAAACCCCCCAAGCCGCTCGAAGCACTCACGCCGTATCAACACCGACGAAGCGATGATTTTATTACAGCGTACCAGCGCCTCAATGATGTTTCCCGTCGGCGTGCGAGGCCACTCAAACCCCAACGGGTTGCCCGGCAGCACCTGTCCTGCCGCGTCAATAAAGTGTCCCCCTGTGTGTACCAGCCCCAATTGCGGGTTCGCTTCCAACAGGGCAACCTGCTTTTCCAGTTTCGTGGGCATCCACAGGTCGTCCGAGTTGAGAATCGCCAAATACTCACCTCGTGATTCGGCAACGCATCGGTTTAGCGTGGAGTAGGTGCCGCGATTTTGCTGCACATAGAGCCGAACCCGCTCTCCGTAGGATTGCAAAATCGCCACCGAATCGTCTACGCTGCCGTCATCCACCACCACGACTTCGTAGTCGCTGAAGGTTTGCTGGAACACGCTCTCCAGCGTGGCGGGCAGGAATCGCGCGTGATTATAGCTGGGTATCAGCACACTGACTTTGGGCATCGCAGGAGAATGATACCTAACAGCGGAACAACCTGACCTTGAGGGACTTCAAATACCCCCTCACCCCCTTGACAAACGCCTTCAAAATAGGGTATACTGAGCATGGTCATTAGACCTGACAGGTCTAATCAACCTACTTTGCAGAGCGCGGATGAGGAGGCGATAGAATGAAGGACACGCAGGAGCCGTTCGTACCGACAGGCGCGATTGCGTTCTTTGTAAGCATGATTTTGGTCTACGCATTAGTCTGGCTCGCTGTCTACGGCGTGCTGCTCCACTGGAGGTGATTCGATGGATCGGTTCGAGAAGCGGGCGATTGCGCTGGCACTGTCTTTGGTGCTGATGTTCTTCGGCTTGATTGTGTACGCTGCGAAAGGACTGCAGGCGGATTTGCCCACCTGCCTGCCCTACAAACGCGAGATTAAGCAGGGCGCGTTCCAAGAGATCGGACCCAACCGCTACCAAGTGGATGTGGTGGCGTTTATGTGGGGCTTCGACATGGGACAAATCAACACCATCAGAATCCCACGCGGCGCAATCGTAGACTTCTATGTCACCAGCCGCGATGTGATGCACGGCTACCACATCGACAAGACCCTTGTGAACCTGATGGCGATTCCAGGTGCCATCACCTACTCGCGCGTGAAATTTGACCGACCCGGAGAGTACCAGATTATCTGCCATGAGTATTGCGGTCTGGGACACCAGAACATGGCGGGCAAGGTGATTGTGGAGTAAGGAGGAGAGTCGACGATGCAAGCGGTTCCCGTAAAAGGCGCGACACGGTTTATCATTCTGAGCGAGCTGATTATTCCGTTTATTTTGCTGATTCTGGGCGTGCTGCTGGGGCTGTATCAGGCGCTGGCACGCGCGGGAATCATCAAGTCGGCTGACCTGTTCGGCATCAACTACTATCAGGGGCTGACGCTGCACGGCGTGATTAACGCGGTGGTGTTCACCACTTTCTTCGCGGTGGCGTTTGGAAACGCGATCATGCTGCACCAGTTGAAGCGTCCCCTCAAAGAGGGTGTGCAGTGGGTATCGTGGGTGCTGATGGTGGGCGGGACGCTGATGGCGGCATGGGCAATGCTCACAGGGCGTGCCACTGTGCTGTATACCTTCTACCTGCCGATGGTGGCGCACTGGACTTTTTATGTGGGCGCGACGCTGCTGCTCATCGGCTCGATTCTGCCCTACTTCTTCGACTGGATCCCCAACACTTTAGCGTGGCGGCGCGAGAACCCGAACGCGAAGCTGCCGCTTGCCGTGCTGGGCAACCTCGTGAACTTCACCCTATGGTTTCTAATTATCCTGCCTTTGGCGACCACTGTGCTGTTCCAGATGTTGCCGTTGTCGCTGGGGCTAATCAAAGAGGCGAATGTGCTGCTTTCGCGCACGCTGTTTTGGTTCTTCGGGCACGCGCTGGTCTACTTCTGGCTGATCCCGTCGTACATCATGCTCTACACGATGCTGCCGAAGCTGGTGGGAGGCAAGCTCTACTCGGATTCGGCGGCGCGTCTGGCGTTTCTGCTGTTCCTGCTGTTCTCAATCCCTGTGGGCTTGCATCACCAGTACACGGAAGGCGGTTTGAGCAGTGGCTGGAAGCTGTGGCATGCGTTTTTGACCTTTATGGTCGCGCTGCCGAGTTTCATCACGGCGTTCACGGTCGCTGCGTCGCTGGAGCATGGCGCACGGCTCAACGGGGCGCAGGGGCTGTTCGGCTGGATGGGCAAACTGCCCTACTGGAGCCACGAGGGCGATAAGTGGCTGTTCGCTTACCTTATCTCAGGCTTGATCCTGTTCCTGTTCGGCGGCATCACGGGGATTGTGAACGCCTCGTACAACTTGAACCTGATTGTGCATAACACGGCGTGGATTGTTGGGCACTTCCACACGACGGTCGGCGGCTTAGTGACGCTCAGCTTTTTGGGGATGACCTTGTTTATGGTGGCGAAGTTGCGCGGTGTGGACATCAAGGCGAAATCGCTGGCACTCGCGGCGCCGTATCTGTGGATGGTTGGCTTCGTGATTTTTGAGATTGCGCTCTCAGTCACGGGCTTGCAAGGCGCGCCGCGCCGCAGCAACCTCGGCATTAGCTACTTAGACCCTGCCAGCGGCGAGCTGCTCTACCGCCCCGACTGGCTGTTCTGGTCGCATGTGGGCGCACTGGGCGGCGTGATAGCCGTCATCGGATTCTTAGCCTACATGGTCTCGCTGTTTGGCACGCTGTTCGCCAAACCCGTTAAGCAGCCTGAAATCGACTTCCCGATGTCGGAGGCGCTGCACGAGCAGACCACCCCGCTGGTGACCAACCTGCGTCCGTGGGTCACGGCGACCCTGCTGCTAATTGCTATCTCCTACACCTATCCTGTGTACGAGTCGATGACGCGCGGCATCGTTGCTAACGCGCCGGGCTACCAGAGCGAGGGCAACAACCTGGTGCCGCAGCAGGCGTTGCAACAGCAATCCAAGCTGCCATGAGACCGACGCGACTTGCTGGATACCTCCTGTCATTCGCGCTGGGATGCTCTGCTTTCGGGCAGGGCATCCCACCCAACATCAGTCGCACGCTCGGTACTAAGCCCCCCGATGTGCTGTTCACCGACACGACAGGGCGCACCTTTCACCTGAGCGCGCTAAAGGGCAAGCCCGTGATTCTCAGCCCTATCTACGCGGGCTGCCCCAGCGCATGCATCGTTATCAGCCGCAGTGTGAAGAAGGCGTTAGCCCAGCTCAAGCTGCCCAACGACGCGTATACCTTGCTCACTTTCAGCTTCGACCCGAAGGAAGGGCGCAAGGAGATGGCGGACTTCCAACGCCAGCATGGACTGAACCATCCGAACTGGCGCGTCGCGTTTATTGCCGACGACCGCGCCCTGTTCGAGATGCTGGACGCCCTCGACTTTCGGTTCACCTACATCTCTGAGCAGGTGAAAGACCATCCGAATCTGTTGGTGTTTTTGGACAGCGAGGGCGTGATTCGCCACTACGAGTTCGGCTTGGAGTTCACTCCTGAACAGTTGCAGCGCGGGTTGCGCATCGCGCGCGGCGAGTACACGCTTTGGGAGCGCGTCAGCGACTGGATAGTGCCCGTTGGCGCACTCGGCGTGCTGGCGACAGGGGCATGGATGATGCTGGGACGGCGGAAGAAATGACTGCGACACAAGCCTGCGGCACGGGCATCTTGCCCGCGTAGCGTGGCACGGACAGTCGTGTCCGTGCATGAAGGCTTGGACACGACTGTCCAAGCCACGCTCTGCTTGGGCGAGATGCCCAAGCCACTTCGTGGCACGGGCAAGATGCCCGTGCAAGTGGCACGGACAGTCGTGTCCGTGCATGAAGGCTTGGACAAGAATGTCCAAGCCACCGTGTGCTTGGGCGAGACGCCCAAGCCACGATTCCGCTACATCGGCGAAATGACGACTTGAATAGCGGTATAATTCAGTTGGCTTGTTGCGAGGAGTGGATTCGACATGACCAAACTCTTGGATTTGGGAGCGCGTTCGGAGTACGCCATCGCGGCGCTGGCACACTTAGCGCAGCGTGGCGAGGGGGCAATCGTCACGGTCAAGGAGCTGGCGGAGGAGACAGGCATCTCGCAGCATTTCCTCTACAACATCTTTGACGACCTATCGCGGGCGGGGATTGTGCGCTCGTTTCGAGGGGCGCGTCGCGGCTTTATGCTCTGCCGCCCGCCAGAGGAGATTAGCTTCTACGACATCGTCTCGGCGGTAGAGGGGCTGATTGAGAAGCCGTACTGCCTGCTGGATCGCAATCGTCTCTGCTCTGCCACCAGCCCGTGCGCAGCGCACTTCTTCTGGATCGGCTTGCGCGATTACGCGGAGCAAGCGATGCGCGAGTTGACGCTGGCGCAGATAGCCAAAAAGACCCCCTTTAAGTAGGCTCGCTGTGCGACGACTGCTCCGACTGCGCCTGCAGCTGCGCCAGACGCTTGTTGAGCGCAATCATCAAGCGCGACTTCTTGCGGTTGCCCGTGTTCTTGTGCAGGATGCCGCGCTTGACCGCTTTGTCGATCAGGCTTATCGCCCGACGCAGAGTCGCAAGGCTGCTCTCGGTATCGCCTTTTTCTGCCAGTTCCTTCGCACGCCGCGAGTAGGTCTTGATAGCCGACTTGGTCGAGCGGTTGCGCAGATACCGCTCCCGCGATTTGAGCAACGCCTTCTTCGCAGACTTCGTATTCGGCATCGGTCTCAACCTCCAGAACCTTTAGTATACCGAATCTGGAGTGGTATCGGGGTATACTAAGCGTGCATGCCAGAGCGAATGAGGACTCAGCCGAGTGCAACCCATGCGGCAAGCGCAGTAGCGCAACAGAGCCTCACGGACGACCTGAACGCAATGCTGGAGGTGCTGCCCCCCACCATTCGCCAGTGGCTGGAAGAGCAGCCCGACCTGAACCAGCTAATCGAAGTGGTGCTGGACTTAGGGCGGATGCCCGAAGCACGCTTTATGCAACGCACCATCCGCTTGGAGAATGTGCAAGTCGAGGAGTACGACTTGCAGTATGTGGCGGAGCGGATTGGGCAGTTCGGCAAGGATAACCGTGCGGGTATCCCGCGTACCTTGCATCGCATCTCGGCGATTCGAAATCGGCAGGGGAAGGTCATCGGGTTGACCTGTCGCGTCGGACGCGCCATCTACGGCACAATCGACATCATTCACGACATCATTGCGTCGGGCAAAAGCGTGCTGCTGCTGGGTAAGCCGGGCGTGGGCAAGACCACGCGCCTGCGCGAAATCGCCCGCGTGCTTGCCGACGAGTACGACAAGCGCGTGATTGTGGTGGACACTTCGAACGAAATCGCGGGCGACGGCGACATCCCGCATCCAGGCATTGGCTTCGCGCGACGGATGCAAGTACCTGAACCGAGCCTCCAGCACGCCGTGATGATCGAAGCCGTTGAGAACCACATGCCCGAAGTGATTATCATCGACGAGATTGGCACTGAGTTGGAGGCTTACGCAGCACGCACGATTGCCGAGCGCGGCGTGCAGCTTATCGGCACTGCCCACGGCACGACCTTGGAGAACCTGCTCATGAACCCGACCCTGTCCGACCTTGTGGGTGGGGTGCAGACCGTGACGCTTTCGGACGAGGAGGCGCGTCGGCGCGGCACACAAAAGACCGTGCTGGAACGCAAAGCACCCCCCACCTTCGATGTGCTTATCGAGATTCTGGACTACCATCGGCTGGCAATCCACCACGATGTGGCGCAGACCGTCGATCGGATGCTGCGGGGCAATCCGCCGCGTCCTGAAATTCGCGTCCAGACCGACAGCGGCGGCTTCGAGGTGGTGCAGCGCAGCGACCTGCCGCCTCGCGCGACGCAGCCCGAGCTGCCTATGCAAGAAGCCGACGAGATGGAGCGCGCTCCAACGCCGGTACGCTCCGCTGTAGTGGTCAGCGGCGATGCAAAGCGTGGCGTGCCCTCGCGCGTGTTCCCCTACGGGGTGAGCCGCAGCCGTTTGGAAAAAGCGCTGCGCGACCTGCATCTGCCCGCGTATGTCGCCCGTGATGTGTCCGACGCCGACGCCGTCGTGGTGCTGCACTCGACCTACCAGCGTCGCCCGCCGAAGGTGCGTGAGGCGCTCCAGCGCAACCTACCGCTGGCGATTGTGCGCAGCAACACCTACGCGCAGTTGATGAGCGCGCTCCGCGAGCTGTTCCACAAGCCGCAGGGGGGCGAGTCGGCGGAGGAGCGCGCCTTGCGCGAGGCGGAAGAAGGCGTGGAATATGTGCTGGCGACTGCCGAGCCGTATGAACTCTCCCCGCAGAACAGCTACCTGCGCCGCCTGCAGCACCAGCTCATCGAAAAGTACCGCCTGCTTTCCGAGAGCGTGGGCGAGGAGCCGAACCGCCGCGTGCGCATCTTGCCCATCTACACCGACACGCAACGGGAGGACTGATGCCTCGCGCACCGTTCATCGTGTTCGAGGGCATCGAAGGCGCTGGTAAAACCACCTTAGCCCATCGCCTCACCGACTGGCTCCACGCGCGTGGCGTGCCCGTGCTGCTGACGCGCGAGCCAGGTGGCAGCGAACTGGGCAGACAGCTGCGCCCTGTCCTGCTGCACCAGCCGCTGGATGCGTACACCGAACTATTCCTGTTCCTCGCCGACCGCCGCCAACATACGCAGCAGGTCATCCTGCCTGCCCTGACGCGCGGCACATGGGTGCTGTGCGACCGCTACGCCGACTCGACTCTGGTCTATCAGGGCTACGGGCGCGGGCTGGACATCGAACTCATTCGCCAGCTGAATACACTGGCGACCGACGGGTTAGTGCCCGACCTCACGGTGCTGATTGACCTGCCTGTGGCTGAGGCGCTCACCCGCGCCGATGCGCCCAACCGTTTCGAGGCGGAGACCCTTGAGTTCCATCAGCGCATACGCGAGGGGTATCTGCACGAGGCGCAACGCGCCCCCGAACGCTATCTCATCCTGAACGGCTTAGAGCCTCTCGAAACGCTGCAGGCACAACTGCAAGTGAGTGTGCAACGCTGGCTGTAGGAGTTTCCGATGCCGTGGCGAACCACTCTGGACGCAGGAGGCGACAGTAGATGGACATTCGGCACGGCATTGAGGGCGCGGGACCGTTGGCGAAGCTGGTCTACCGCCGCGCAGGACGCACGAAGCGAGTTTCCAGCTGGGACAAGACAGGGGGCAACCGCGACTGCCTCACCATCCCGCAGGGCGAAACCGCAACTTTGGCGGAGATTCGCGGCGCAGGTTGCATTCGCCACATCTGGATTACCGTCGGCTGCCGCGACCGACTCTACCTGCGCAAGACTGTTCTCAAAATGTATTGGGATGGCGAGACCGATCCGAGCGTGCTGGCGCCGCTGGGCGACTTTTTCGGGTTGGGGCACGGCATTGCCCGATCCTACATGTCCATGCCGTTTGCAACCGTGACGCACGAAGCGAACGAAGGTGAGTACGGGGGCGGAATTGCGCTCAACTGCTACTTCGCGATGCCCTTCTCGCAGGGCGCGCGCATCGAGGTGCTGAACGAATGCGACACGGAAATCGGCTCGTTTTACTACTACATCGACTACGAGGAGTACGACGCGCCGCTGCCAGAGAATGTTCTGCGGTTCCACGCGCACTACCGACAGGAGTACCCCACCACAGGCACGCAGGGCAACCTGTTCGAGCAGCGACGCAACTACTGGGAGCTGCTGAATACGCCCAACCTCAGTGACGCTGAGAACTACCTGATTTTGGACGCTGAGGGCGCAGGACACTATGTCGGCTGCGTGCTGTCTGTGGATAACATCGATCCGCTGCCCGTGATTCGCAAGCTGGGCACGCAGGAGCAGGTTGTGAAGGAATACACTTGGTGGGGCGAAGGCGACGACATGATTTTCGTCGACGGCGAGCCGTGGCCTCCCTCGCTGCACGGCACAGGCTCGGAGGACTACCTCTGCCACGCTTGGGGCATGCATCCGAAGGCGTACCTGTACGCGGGCGCGTCGATTCCTGAGCATGACCCCAAACGCCCCGAACGCCGCCAGTGTACCTCGTACCGATTCCACATCGAAGACCCAATCCTGTTCACGCGCTCGATCCGTGTGAGCATCGAGCATGGGCATGCGAACCTGCAGGAGAACGACTACTCCAGCGTGGCGTATTGGTATCAGACGGAACCGCATAAACCGTTGGCGCCGCTACCACCTGTGGCGGAGCGTATCCCCCGAAACCTGCGTTGAGTACGCTTTGGATTTTTCCGATTGCTGTGGGCGCGGGCGCGTTCGGCGCAATGTTGGGGCTGGGCGGAGGGATTATTCTCGTGCCTGCGCTCACGCTGCTGATGGGCGTGCCGATTAAGCAGGCGGTGGCAGCGAGCTTGGTGGCAGTGGCGGCGACCTCCTGCGCGGGCGTGCCAACCTACCTACGGGCAGGACTGGTCGATTGGCGGCTCGGCGTGCGCCTGCTTATCCCAACGCTATTGGGAGCGGTGGCAGGCGGGTTGCTGGTCGGGTTCATCCCCGAAGCGGCGGTGCGCTGGCTCTTCATCATGCTGATTGTGTACGTGCTGGGGCAAATGGTTTGGGCGATGCGCCGTCCCGCAACGCCCCAAGAGGCGCGTCCCGAATGCCAGACGCAGTGGAACCCTCGTCAACGCGGGATTGCCCTGAGCCTCTCCGCGCTTGCTGGCGTCATCTCCGCGCTCTTAGGCGTAGGCGGTGGACTCATCCAAGTGCCCCTGATGCACACAATACTGAACACACCCCTGCGCTGCGCGATCGGCACCAGCACCTTCCTGATTGGCGCGACGGCGTCTGCCAGCGCGCTGCTGTATTTGGTACAAGGCAGATTGCAGCCCGATATTGTAGTTCCCGCCACGCTGGGGGTTCTGGTTGGGGCGCGCGGTGGCGTTGCCATTGCGCAGCGCGTGCCTACCCTCGCCCTACGCCTGATTTTCATCGCCGTGATGATATATACTGTGATTCGATTCGCGCTGAAGTGAGCAGTTGAGGTCTGCGGCAGGCGAAATTCTCCTGTTTTGTTGCCTACACCCCCTCACCTCTCTCCCTCTGGGGCAGAGATGAACCCGACTCCCCACGCCTGCGAGGCAGGGTATCATAGCCCTATGCAGATGAGCAGCAATCTCATCCTGTATGGCGATAACATGCAGTACCTACCCAAGCTGCCCAGCGGTGCGTTCCGCCTGATTTATATCGACCCGCCCTTCAACACGGGCAAAGTGCAGCAGCGCATCCGTATTCGGGCAACCGCTAGCGAAAATGGTACGCGCATTGGCTTTGGCGACCGCAAATATTCGGTACAAATCTACGAATCGCCCGCCTATCACGATGATTTTGAGGACTACTTAGCCTTTTTGCGACCGCGCCTGATGGAGGCGCGCCGCCTGCTCACGCCTGATGGCTCGCTGTTCGTGCATTTAGATTACCGCGAAGTGCATTACGTGAAAGTGCTGCTGGACGAGATTTTTGGACGCGAATGTTTCCTGAACGAAATCATCTGGGCGTATGACTACGGCGGGCGCAGCAAGCGGCGGTGGCCGCCCAAGCACGACAACATCCTCTGGTACGCCAAAGACCCTGAGAACTATGTGTTCCACTATGAAGCGATAGACCGCATTCCGTATCTCGCGCCGTCGCTGGCGGGGGCGGAAAAAGCGGCGCGGGGCAAGACGCCGACCGATGTGTGGTGGCTGACGATTGTGCCCACCAACGGCAAGGAAAAGACAGGCTATCCGACGCAAAAGCCCCTCAGGCTGCTGGAGCGGATTATTCGGGTGCATAGCAACGCAGGCGACTGGGTGCTGGACTTTTTCGCGGGCAGCGGCACAACAGGCGAGGCAGCAGCGCGACTGGGCAGGCAGTTCGTGCTGATTGACAACAACCCCGAAGCGGTTGAACTGATGGCGCGGCGACTGGCGTTCACACGGGTGGAAGTGAGGACAGGAGCAGTGGAAGAGTGCTTCTAATAAGTGCCTCCAACGTGAAATCATCCCTTTCCTGCAGGGCGGGTTGGGAACCCGCCCCTACCCAAAACGCTCCGTAGGGGCGCGTTCCCAACGCGCCCAAATCGGGACGACTCTATGTTGGAGGCACTTACCAATCGGCATTTCAAATGACGCGATGTCATGTACGGCTGAAGCCGTTCCTATGCAAACGAAGCCCGCCTTCGCGGGCTATAGCCAACGCAGGTCGGCTTCGTTTGCACAGCAATGGCTTTAGCCGTACCAGAGTGTAGCAATACTTGAAATGGCAGTTGGTATAAGACCATACCCCTGCTAGCACTATACCCCCTCCATATCCCGCCAGTTGCGCCCTACCTTCGCTTCCACCACAAGCGGCACGCGCATTGCGTAGGCTTGCTCCATTTCGGCGCGGACGGCACGCGCCACCTCCGCTACGCTCTCGCGCGAGTCGGGCACTTCCAGCAGCAATTCGTCGTGTACTTGCAGTAGCATCCGCGCCTTCGGCGCTATCTCAGGCAGGCGACGATGCACGCGAATCATCGCCAGTTTCATAATGTCTGCTGCTGTGCCCTGAAACGGCATGTTAATCGCGGCGCGTTCGGCGGCGAGGCGTTCGTTGCGGTTCGCGCTGTGCAGTTCGGGCATGTAGCGCTTACGCCCCAGCAGTGTGCGTACATAGCCCGTTTCGCGCGCCGCCTCCAAGATTGCCTGCGTAAACGCCTTCACGTGCGGG
>JANXCK010000053.1 GCA_025060055.1 Fimbriimonadales bacterium
GTGAGGGTGGGAAAAACGGGACGATTTAATCTTGGAAGGACTTACCAATCGGGGTTTCAAGCGTCGTTATAACCAAACCCCCATGTACCCCACACCCACCCAATGGGAGATGGGGGAAAATGGAACCATAAACCCCCCGGGGGGGGAGGGGGGTACAGGGGGTTGTGGGTATAACGACGCTTGAAACCCCGATTGGTAAGTCCTTCCAAGATTAAATCGTCCCGTTTTTCCCACCCTCACCCCCAGCCCCTCTCCCGCAGCGCGGGAGAAGGGAGCCAAGTTCCCCCGCTCCCACGCAGTGGGAGAGGGGGACAAGGGGGTGAGGGCAAATGAAGCATTTGAAAACCCTGATTGGTAAGTGCCTCAAAGGTTGAGTCGTCCCTTTTCTGCGGGGCGGGTTAGGAACCCGCTCCTACCCAAAACGCTCTGTAGGGGCGCGTTCTCAACGCGCCCCAAACAGGACGATTTCATATTTGAGGGACTTATAACACCAATCGGGGTTTCAAGTGCTATAGCACCCTCAACCCCAGCCCCTCTCCCACGAGGAGAGGGGAGCCGAGTTCCTCCCCGCCCACGCGGTGGGAGAGGGGGCAAGGGGGTGAGGGCAATACGGCGTCCGAAACCCCGATTGGCATAAGGCTCATAAGGACGCATTCCCACCTACTTAGGCTGCTGGGGCGCGTTAGCAGCAGGTTGCTGAGGTGGCTCCCCTTGCTGAGGCGGGTTGGTGGCGGGTTTCTGCTCGCCCTGCGGTGGCTTTTGTGCCTCTTGCTGTTTCTTGCGCTCCGCTTCTTGCCGCTTGCGGAACTCCTCCAGCTGCTTTTGGATCAGCCTCTGCTGCTCCTCCTGCTGGCGTCGCAGCTCGGCTTGCAGATCCTGAGCGCGTTTGCGCGTCTGCTGGGCGAGGTCTTTGCGCCCCGCTTTTTCATAAAGCTCTGCCACACCGAACAAGAAGGGGAAGTCGTTGGGGCGTGCCACCAGCCCCGAGGCAATCTGCAGGTCGTCTATCGCCTCCTGCTTTTTGCCCGCCTCAATCAGCATTTCGGCACGCATCAAGCGGATGTTCAAATCCTCGCCACCTTCGTTGAAGAAACGGTTCACCGCCGCCGTCAGCTGCTCTTTGTATTTTTTCTCGCCCTGCTTGTCTTTCACCTGCCTGTGCAGTTCGACCAGTTGGTTCAACACCATCACCTGTAGCCACTGCGCTAAGCGCACGTTCGGGTTGGCGGAGTTGACAATCGGCACAAGGGCTTCGTTGATCGACTTGAAGGTTCTGAGGCGTTCGGGTGTCTGAGCGCTGAACACTTTCATGAGCTTGTCGTACTGAGCGAGCAACGGGTCGAGAAACTCAGTCTTATAGTTTTTCAAGGCAGCGTTGCGCACGCGCTGCTCCTCGCGGCTGATGCGCATGTTGATAAAGCTCTGACGATACTGCTCTTTCTGCTTATCGAAGTCGGGCGGTGGCTCCATCTTGCGCTCAGCGATTGCGTAAATGTAGTAGCCCTTTTTCTCTTGGTCTTGCAGCGGCTCGGTATAGTCTTGGTTGGGCTTGAACGCCATGATGCGATTGGCAACCCCTGCACCGAACAGCGTGGTGAGTTGTTCTTGGATTTCGTAGTAGCCGCTGCCCGTGAGTCGTCCGCCCTGCTTTTTGATGGGGTCAGGGTCGTCAGAGTATTGTCTGACGACTTCCGCGAAGGGTTTGCCCGCTTTGAGCGCGGCGTGCGCCTCTTTGATGCGCGCCTCAGCCTTGTCTTTATGCTTCTCGACAGAGACGAAGATGCGGGCGGGATAAACCTGTTCGAACATCAGGCGCACTTGCTCGTCAGTGGGATTATACTTCTCGCGCAGACTCTTGAGGAACTTGTCGCGCACGACACGGATGCGGAAGACAATCTCAGGCGTTTCTGCCAAGATTCGCCCGCGTACCTGCCTAAGCGAGGTGCCGCGCTCTTTGAGCGCCTTATCTAAGGCGCGGTCGTCCCCCTTGCCATCTTTGAGCAGCTGCTGACGCAGCGTGTCCAGTTGCGCCTTGACAAACTCCTCTTGCGCTGCCTGCAGTTCCGCGCGTGAGGCTTGATAGCCCTGCTTTTCCAGCTCCAGCGTCATCGCCAGCTGCTCCCCCAGCGACTGCGCCGTTTGATGGCGCAGGAACAGCATCGCGCTGTACTCAGTCGGCGGTTCGTTCTGCGTCTGCGCGTTGATGAGTTGCTGGAGTTCGGTCTCTGTGATGGTCACCTCGCCCACTTTTAGCACGGGCTGATTCAAACCTGCTTGCTCGTCTTGCTGCATCGGCGCGCCAGGCGGGATAGCGAAGAAGATGACCATGCTCGCTGCGATTGCTAACAACACGAGCAAACCGATGCCCTTGACGAGCCTGCGTTTGAGTAGTTCTCGAAAGGTGCGTACCGTAATGCCAGCCATCAGTTGCCTCCTGAACTTGCCTGAATTAGTTGGTGCATCGCTTGCAGACACTGGCGCGAGACCGCTGCCTGCGTCAAGCCCTCGACGCGGGCGTGCGTCTCCAGCGAGAGGTAGCCGCGATAGCCGCTACGAGCGATTTGCGCAAAATGTTCCGCATAGCCGACCTCGCCTTGCCCGACAACGACCCACTGCACCGTGCCGTTGGGCTGTCGCACGCCGTCTTTGATGTGGATGTGGCGCACATACGGCTGTGCTGCGGCGAACCCCGCCTGCGCCGATTCGCCCAGCACAAAGGCGTTGCCAGGATCCCAGACCCCCACCAAGTAGGGCGAGCGGACACGGCTCAGCAGTTGCGCCAGCTCCGCGCCCGTGCCCACCTGACAGCTATGCTCGTTCTCCAATCCCAGCAAGATGTCGGCGCGCTCGGCGTAGGGCAGGGCGCGCTCCAGCCAGTTTTGTATCTGCGCTTCGCGTTCGGGAGTGAGTGCGCCCGCACGCCAAAACGCGAAAATCCGCACTAAAGGCGCATCGAAGAACGCCGCCACCTCCAAGCAGTGCTGCAGCAAGGGCAGTTGCGCCGCTAAGTCGGCTTCCTGCGCAGCGTGCATCAAGCCGCGCTCCGTCGCGCCGAACAGGTCGGTCTTGAACACAGGCGTCGCCAGCGAGCAGACGCCAAGACCATACTCGCGAAGCAGCGCCTTAGCGCGGCGCAAAATCTCCTCATCCGCTAACGCGATGTTGACGCCCCACAGCGTGCGCAGCTCCACTGCATCGAGGTCAAACTCACGCGCAACCTGCAGCGCGGTTGGCAAATCGTCGGCGATTTCGTCGGTAATCACCGAGAGTTTCATCGGTTGGGACTTTGGAGAGTGTGCGCGATGATAATCGCCTCCGCGATTTCGCGCATGCTCTTACGCGTGTTCATGCTCTGCACCTGGATTCGCCGATAGGCTTCCTGCTCGCGTAGCCCGTAGGTATCCATCAAGATGCCTTTGGCGCGTTCGATGATTTTGCGCGTCTCCAGCGACTCTTTGAGGTCTTCCACCTGCTGTTCCAGTTCGCGGGCTTCTTGATAGCGGGCAAGGGCGACCTCTATAGCGGGTGTGAGGTCGGCTTGCTTGAACGGCTTGACCAGATAGCCGTACACGCCTGCCTGCTTGGCGCGTTGGATGAGTTCGCTATCGCTGTAAGCAGTGAGCAGAATGACGGGCGCAAGGCGCTCCTCGTGCAAGACACGCGCTGCCTCAATGCCGTCCATTTCGGGCATCTTCACATCCAGAATCGCCAAGTCAGGCTTGAGGGTGCGCACTCTCTCCACCGCCTGCTTGCCGTCACTTGCCTCGCCCACCACGCTCATGCCCAGCTCCTCAAGCATCTGCCGCAAGTCCAGCAGAATAATCGGCTCGTCGTCGGCTATCACAATCCGCAGCTTATGCATCTGTGTCATCACCCGTGCGCAAGAGTATACCCCGTCGCCCCTTGCACAGGGCTACCTCAGACAAACGGGATGAGAGGTGCCGCTTCAAACCGACAGGAATCGCACGCACGCGTCGCGAATCTTCCGCAAGGTGAGACTGTGGTTCGGGGAACGCCGTGGGTTGTTGGCGTGCTGCTGACGCTGGGCGCGAGCCTCGCGCAGCCTGCTGTGCTGGAAAGCGACGCGCTCCTGCAACGGCGCATCACTGTCTGGTTCAAGCTGGAGCCAATGCCGCGACGCCCTGCGCCAGATTGGCAAACAAACAGGCGTCACGCTGCGCTGTATCGACCCCATCGCCGAAGAGAAGGTCGCGATTTTCGTAGAGAACCGCCCTGCGCACGAGATTCTGAGCCAGTTGGCGAAACTGTTCCGCTACGAGTGGCGCAAGCATGAGGACGGGGGCTACATGCTCTATGTGCCCGACGAGACGCGCCTCCAAGAGGAGAAGATGACAAACGCCGTGCGCGAGGCGCGCCGTAAAGCTATTCAGGATCTCGTTCAGCTGGCGCGCGAAATCCGACAGATGCGCTTCGAAGAGCGCGAGCAGGCGCGTCAGATGCTTAGCCAGCAGTCGCAATCGCTCTCCCCCCAGCAGCAGATGCGCCTTTCCCTACTTCGCGGAATGACTCCTACCCAGCGCGAGCGAGTCACGCCCGACGGCACCCGAACCGAAACGGATCAGTACTACTTCCACGAACACTACACGGTTTACCACTGTCTGGCGTCGCTCCCTGACCGTGCGATAGAGGCGCTTCTGAGCCGACAGACGCTGGGGTTCAGCACCAAGCCCGCTCAAGGCGTCTTTGCGCTCCCTGACGACGCGCTCCTGCCCGACTTTATGCGCGACCAGCAGTGGACTTTCCAGACGCTGTCGGACGACTCAGAAGACTACACCCACACCCTTCAAGCCTCCCCGCGCAATCCCGAGTTTGCCGGGGTATGGTTGCGGATGTGTTCACGCCTGAGCGCAATCGAGTACCAGATTGTGAGCTGGTACACCTCTACAACAGCTCTCTCCGACAGGATGTACACAACGCCGAGTTCTTTTCGGCGTGAAAGCGTCATCAGTTTCGAACTCACCCCCTACCTGCAGGAGCATGCGCTCTGGCGTTTCTGGGAGGCGTGGGCGACGCCCGCAACGCAGCTGCAGGAGACATTCCCAGAGCGCATCGAACCCCGTACCGACCGTCCTGCGCCTACGATTCCCGAATATCGCGACGGTGAGATGGTGAAAAGCCGCTGGATTACGCCAGTGGATGCGCTGGAGCAGATCGCCTGGGCGACGCGCCGCCCCATCATAAGCGACGCCTTCCGCACAGGCTATGTCTTCTTCGAACCTGTTTATCGCTCCGCGCCGCGTCAGGCGCTGCCGCGACTGAGAATGTACTGCTGGCTCCGCGCCGATGAATCGGGCTACCTGCTGGCGCGGCACAAGTATTACTGGGGCTACCGCCGCTACGAGCTGCCCGAGGCGTGGCTGCGCCCGCTCGAACAAAAGTACGAACAGCAAGGCTGGCTCACGCTGGACGATTACATCGCCCTGGCAGGCAAGCTGACCGATACGCAGGTGGAATACTTCGTTCAGGGACGCCACTTCCGACACTTCCCCCGCACGCGCTTTGAGTTTGAGCCGCTGGTTTCGTGCCTGCCCGCGCTGCGCTTCATGGCGGTGCTGAACGCCGCGCAGCGTCGGCAGCTCAGTTCGGGGCAGTGGCTTCCACGCCGCCGCCTTAGCCCACCCCAGCAGCGTCGCTTCCAGGAAGCGGTCGGCGGCTATTTCCCCCCTGTCCAACAGCTGTTTCGTGAACCTCCGCCCGAAGCGCGCCTGGAGCTGCAGGATAAACTGCAAAACCTTATCGACGCGCGCTGGATGTACGACTATGTCGTCGCTGAACAGATAACAAACCCTGACGCCGATGTCCCTCCAGAACCTGCCGTGCGCCTCTATGATATGCAGGAGCAGCTGAGAGCTTTCATCCTCACTGACACTGGCTACATAGATGTAGATTTCCCGGTCAAAGTCAGCGAAGTGGACGAGCATGTTCATCGGATGATTCAGCGTGAGTTAGACGCTGACCCCAGTTCACGCCTGATGGCGGCGCGACTGCGTCGACTGCTGATAGAGTTTGTGGACGAGCAGGGCGAGCGCAAAGTGTATCAGTTCGTGCTTTCACGCTACGAGCCGTACACCCTGCCGCCGCTCAAAACGAGCAATTCGGAGAACCCCTGAGCGAGAGGGCGACTATGCGTTATGTTCGGTGGCTGATTGGACTGCTCATCATAGCCCTCTTAGGGGCGTTCTTCTATCGTTTGGCGACCGCTGACGATGTGGGGCGCACGATTATGCTCGCCGACGGCACGCGCGTCTATGTGGGCGGTATCACCTGCGACATCCATCGCCCTCCCGACCGCGGCGACTGGTGGAACCGATTGCTGGAGTGGCTCCGCCTGCGCCCCCCAGGTCTGCGTGTGTCCGCTTTCGAAACGCAAGGGAATGTCCTGTGGTTGCGCCTGACGCCTGCGCAGGCTAACCTCAAACAAGTGTATCGGTTAGAGGGCGTCGACAGTTCGGGGCGTCCCTTCGTCACTGAAGCCCCGTTCCGCCTACACGAGGGCTGGACGGCGCAGCTAATACCTTACCTGGGAAACCCAAGCGGCGTCATCACATTCAAGCTTTATGCTCTGGGAAAGTCCGACAGGCTCGTTGGAGCGTTTCGCGTGCGCGCCTCACGCCTGCGCGAAAAGCCTGTGCCGCCTGCCCCTGTACGCCCTCTGCCATTACGGGTTTCGCTGGGCGACGCCGTGATGGAAATCATCGGCTACGAGGCGCAGCTCGACAATCCCTTCTACGCGCCGCACCAGATGCAGTACCCCGCGCTGTTGATGCCGCGCGTCCGTTTCCTGCGCGACGGGAAAGAGACCGACGAGTTCCATGTTGAACAGATTCTGTATGAAACGCCGAATGGGCTGTCCCATTACCCTGCTACGCCACCCTCGCCTTACTATCCCTACTGGTACTTGAAGTTGCATATCCATCGGCGCACGCCCGCCAACGATGTGCTGAAACACGCCGTGCGCACGCGCCCATTTTCCACAAAACCCGCTGCAATGACCCCAATTCAGCAAAGCATACGATTGGCATCCACTGACATCCTCTGTTTCGCTGATGCAGGCAAGGTATCTGGAGCGGTTCGCGCCGCGTCGTTGCTTCGCGTCCCATTTGCCTATCAGCCGACTCGCTTCTCAGAGACGCCAGAGTTCAGCCTTGTGTCCACCGACGCTGGACAGATAAGGGCTTTAGAGGTAGAGTGCGAAGCGCCGTTTCTGCTCTATGCAATCCCTGCGCAGTGGGCGGCAGGTCGCGTGCGGGAGGCGGATGGCGTTCGTGTCGCCGAGCAAAGGCGTCCGACGCCCTATCTGATTGTGAACGAGCGCGTCGTGCCGTTCCGCTATTACTGGCATACTCAGCTGAATTTCAATCCAGGCATGTCGTTGGGCGTTGCGTTGCTGGGAACGCCGTTGCCTGAGTGGTCGTCAGCGCAGATTGGCGTCAGGCAAGACACGATTTACGAGGTGCGCGTTCCCGTCCCGCCGCCGCCCCCTGAGCTGGTGTGGCAAGTGGTTCAGAAAGCATGGGACTTTTAGAGCCACCTTGCAGGAATCCCCCCGCCCGCGCCGAATCCCCCCACTGGAGCAAGACGATGGCAGTCGATACCCTCAGTAAGGCGTTCTGGCGCAGCGTGGAGCAGCACGCCGACAAACCCGCGATGCTGGTCAAACGCGAGAAGCAGTTCCGTCCCATCACCTACCGCGAGCTGGGCAGGCGCGTGTACGCCTTCGCCCGCGCCCTGCACGAACTGGGCATCCGCGAGGGCGACCGCGTGGCTATCCTCTCCGAAAACTGCCCCGAATGGGCAATCACCGACTGGGCAACCCTCTGC
>JANXCK010000066.1 GCA_025060055.1 Fimbriimonadales bacterium
CGCGAGACCGAAATGCCAACATCGCTTTCCGCCGTTGGATGGAACCACCAGATGCCGAGATTCCAGTCGCCCCAGCGGCGCACCAGCGCGAGGTTGTACAGGGTCGGTTCGTTGGGCATCGTCGCTTGATGCGTGTAGAACATCAGCGAGGTGTTCTCGTCCAGTCGGTAGTTCGCTGCGAGAAAGCCGATGTCGCGCCCGTTGCGCAGGCGTTGCCAGCCCGCCATCAGTGAGAGCCGCCCGTCGGTTCGCACGCCCATCAGGTACGCGCCCTCTTGCGCCCGCGTGTAGGTCGACGAAAAACCGTATCCTACCAGCAGGCTCAGGGGAAGGCGCTCGCCCTGAAAACCAAGCTGATAGGTCATCTGCAGCGTGGCGCGATTCCCATAGTGCGAGTACCCCACGCCCAGGTCGAATCGGTCGGAGACGCCCAGCTTGAGAAAGGTGCGGAACCGATTCTCTTCGGATACGGGCGAGCCGATGGTGAACCAGTGGAGTTGCCCGCGCGGTACGGTCAGCTCTGCAAAGCCAACCTCTACATCGCTGCGCTGTTGCGACTGAATCACGATGCAGGCGGGGCATCCGCCTGAACTCTCTTGCGCCTGGCAGAATCCCATAACGCCAAGCGCCCACGCACTCACAAACAGTTTCCAGTGTTTCATCGTCGCCTCCTGAGTCGAGGATTTTGTGGCTCGGGCATCTTGCCCATGCCACAATCTGTGGCTTGGGCAAGATGCCCAAGCCGTACGTCGGCGTCCGCGCCGACGAAGCACGGATTGGAAGTCTGT
Source organism: Fimbriimonadales bacterium (assembly GCA_025060055.1). Taxonomy (GTDB): domain Bacteria; phylum Armatimonadota; class Fimbriimonadia; order Fimbriimonadales; family GBS-DC; genus GBS-DC. The sequence continues at coordinate 789 of JANXCK010000066.1, forward strand.
GCTACGCCGCACGGGCAAGATGCCCGTGCAGCGGGTGTGGGATGTCAACGAGAGATGGCACAGGCAAAGCGCCTGTGCCCCCTATCTCAACTCAGGGGCGGTGCGCGTGGGGTGTGCGAAGGAAGAGGAGGTGAATGATTGCGTACTGTGGGCAATCCAAAGCGCGGGGTAGCCGCTGCCTGCACCAAAATCGCGGGCAGCGTCAGCGCATCGATGTCCCAGTCCACCCCTTCCAGTAGAGTGCGTGGAACAGCTTGGGGCGGCTCAGGCTTGACGCGGTCGAGATGGCATCCAGGGCAATCCCTGCAGGGTGCGTTTTGCGCCGAGTTGCATGCGGGCGAGGCTTCCGTCGCGCAGCAAGCCCTCTGCAAGGACGCGGTCACGCTGCAGCACAGGGGTACTAACCGTCCTGAGCAGGTGCAGGCATATGCCCACACCGCCCCTATTGGCGTGAGCGCGAGCCACAGCGCCCACAATCCAAGCCCCGCTCGGCGCATGCAGGAAGTATACCACACTCGTTGAACGTATGCGGTATGCATCAGTCGCCCCTGAAACAGTTTCCCGTGGCGCGCACGTTGCTACTGGGTGCAATGTTCATGGGGATGGGTATGACCCTTCCAATCTTCAACCACTTCGTGCCGATTTACCTGCGTGAGATGGGGCTGAGTGCAACTTTGGTTACCTTCGTGCTGACTTGGGACAACTACATCAACATGTTCATGCAGCCTGTGGTCGGGCAGCTCTCAGACAGCACGCGCACGCGCCTTGGTCGGCGCAAGCCGTGGGTGATGGCAGGTGCGCCGATTGCGCTGACAGCCTTTCTTTTTGTGCCCGGTGCGACGACGGCAACAGCCATCATGACGGCGATCTTCCTCACAAACTTCGGCAACGCGCTGATTCGCTCGCCGGGAGTCGCCCTGATAGGCGATTTGTATCCCTCTGCCCAGCGCAGCTTGGCGAACGGGATGATCAACCTGATGTTAGGGGTGGGCGCGGCGCTGGCGTATTACGTTGGCGGCGTGTTGTATGGGCAGTTCGGACGCCATGCGCCGTTTATCTTCGGGAGCAGCGTCATGTTCGCAGCGCTGCTGGTCGCTGTGTTCCTTGTGCATGAACCGAAGCTGCGGCAGTTCGAGGCAGAAGAGAAGGAAGCGGGCTTGATCGAAGGCGTTTGTGCGCTCTGGCGCGAGCGTAACGCCTCGATTCTGTGGATGTTGGGGGCAATTCTGAGCTGGTTCATGGCGTTCACGGCGCTGGAGGCGTTGCTCTCGCTCATCGGCAAAGAGGTGCTGGGCATTCCCCCTGATCGGATGGGACAGATTGTCGCCCTGCTCCCGTTGAGCTTCGTGGCGTTCGCGTTGCCCAGTGGCGCACTGGCGACCTACTTCGGGCGCAAGGTAGTCATTCTGGCGGGCATCGGCGGGCTAACTTGCATGCTCTTGTACGGCTACTTTGTCCAGTCGCTGCCGATGATGATTGGGTTCTTGCTGCTCGCGGGGATGTTTTGGGCGTTGATTAATGTGAACTCGCTACCCGCGCTCTATGATACCGCGCCACAACTGCGTGCAGGGATTATCACAGGGCTGTACTACTTGGCGTCGAACCTCGCGGCGGTGCTGGGACCGCAGCTGGCAGGCATATTGGTTGATTGGACAGGCGGCAACTACCGCAATGTGTTTCTGTACGGGGCGTTTTTCATGGCGTTGGCAGGCGGATGTATGAGCCGAGTACGGGTGAGGTGAGAGTGCCTTAGCGCGGACTTATAAAAACGCCCCCTGCAACTGCAGGGGGCGAGCTTCGATTGCAACGCAACCAAAGCGTTGGGCTTACTTGCGGCGCCGACGCAGTGCAACCAACCCAGCCAACCCCGCTCCGAGCGCGAGCATGCTGGCAGGCTCCGGAATGACGCTCACGGTAAGGATGTACCCGCCAAGCTGGTCGTGCGTTGCCCCTTCATAGTAACTGATGTCGGACGGGTCGCCGCCGAGGCGGAATCCCGTAATCGCAAGGAAGTAGTCTCCCGACCGATCCGCTTGCCAACGGATTGCGGAGCCGAACCCGGCGCCTGCATCGTCGTTCCAGACGATTGCCTGGTTCCCCGTTGCATCGAACAGAGCCATCACGGTGTCAGGATCATCGTAGAGAACCTGAATCGGAAAAGTGATTGCTGTCAAGTAGTCGCCTGCTTCTAAACGAATCTTGAAAAAGTCGCTGTCGTTCGGTATAAGGTTCAGTACGCCCACCTCGGCGAAGGGCGGCGTGTTGCGCAAATTGTAAATAACCATGTTCGCGGTTGCCCGCGTGTTGTTAGGCTCCGTCTCGCTAAAAAGCGCGAACGCGTTCACGCTCATTAGCGCACTCAATGCTGCAATCGCCAGTCGCTTCATCGTCCGTATCCTCCTTTCCGGGTGTCCCGGCGTTATGTGCGCAGAGGGCAAACTGCGCTGTTCCAATTATAGCATGGTACTGACTTGACTGTCAAGGCTCAGGGCAAATGTTCGTCAGAAACTCGCAGAATTGCCAGCCGAGCGCGGCTCATTTCACCGTCAGCGGCGCCAACGCCGCACGCAAGGCGTTAATCTGTGCCATCAGGTGTGCGAATGCTTCGGGGTTGAGCGATTGCACACCATCCGACAGGGCGCGTTCAGGATGCGGATGCACCTCGACCAGCAGCCCATCCGCGCCTGCGGCAGTTGCCGCCAGCGCAGCCGCGGGCACATAACGCGCATGCCCCGTCCCATGACTGGGGTCTACCACGATGGGCAGGTGGGAGTGGTACTTGATGACGGGAACAGCGTTGATGTCCAGCGTGTTGCGCACATACGCGCGATCGAGGGGCACGATGCCGCGCTCGCATAGAATCACTTGCTCGTTGCCGCCCGTGAGCAGGTACTCGGCAGCGGCGAGCCACTCGTCAATCGTTGCGCTGGGGGCGCGCTTGAGCAGCACAGGCTTAGCCGACTTGCTGGCTGCCACCAGCAGCGGAAAGTTCTGCATACTGCGGGCGCCAATCTGCAAGATGTCTACATACTCGGCGACCATCTCCACATCGCGCGGATCCATCACCTCACTCACGGTGAGGATGTCCACCTCTTGGGCGACGGTGCGCAGGATTTCAAGCCCTTCGCGTTGCAGCCCTTGAAACGAGTAGGGCGAGGTGCGCGGTTTGTACGCGCCCGCGCGTAGCACCTGCGCGCCCGCCGCCTTGACTGCACGCGCCGCCTCGCTGAGCTGCTCGTAGCTCTCCACGGCGCACGGGCCCGCCATCACCACAAATCGCCCGCCGCCAATCTCCACGCGCCCCATCCGCACTACCGTGTCGTGTGGATGGAAGTCGCGCGAGGCAAGCTTGTACGGGCGCGTGATGTGAATCACCTGATCAACGCCGTCCATCGCCGACAGATGCTGATCCAGCACGGGGCGCAGTTCAGGCGGGATTGCGCTGGGGATGCCCACCGCTACCCGCTGCCCGCCTGGCAACACCAGCGATCGCAAACCGTGTTCGTGAATGGCGTCACAAACGGCTTGTATCTGCTCCTCCGTCGCTTCGCGCTTCATGAGAATCATCATGGCGACGCTCCCTTAGCGAATCAGCCCCCTCGCTGGATGCGTAATCAAAAAAGCAAGCAACGCTGCTTGGTGCAAATTATACCTCGATTCGGGACAGGTATACTGGTGGTATGGGTGTGTTCCAGATTTTGGAGCATACGGCGGACAAGGGGCTGGAGGCACAGGCGAGCAGTTTGCCCGAGCTGTTCGAGACCGCAGCGCGCGGCTTGTTCCGCCTGATGATCGACCCCGACGCTTATCCCCCCACCGAGACCACTGAGATCGAGCTGACCGCGCCTGACTTGGAGATGTTGATGGTCAAGTGGCTCAACGAGCTGGTGTACCAGTTCGAGGTACACCATCGGCTGTTTAGTCGCTACAGCGCGGTCTGCGTAGAAGAGCAGGGAGGGCGTTGGCGGCTACGGGCGCAGGCGCACTACCGCCCGATAGAGCCGCAGCAGCTGGAATGGGACGGCGCGCCCGTGAAGTCGGTAACCTACCACGGGCTGCGCCTGGAGCGCGACTCAGAACTCTGGCGACTGCGCTTCTTCGTCGATGTATGATGGCTTGCCGTTCGTGGCGATGCTAATGTTTTCTTCGCCGGGCATAATCCGCACCATACACCCGCCTTCTGCCAGCTGTGTGAGTTCTACGCCCGTTTTCACGAGTTGCGGCACAAGCCACAGCAGCGTGCGCAGGTGGCTGGTCGCGCGGTGAGTCGTCCACGCGCTGGAACCGTCGGCAAACAGCGCGGGCAAAATCAGCTGGTCGGACAGGAAGTAGTCTACGGCAGTGCGGGTCTTTGCCCACGCCGTGAACTCGTTCCACGCCTCCTCGACAACCTGTTCGACGGCGACGCCGCGGCGTCCTAAGCGGATGAACCCGGCGTAGCCCTGCTCGGCTTCTGCTGTGAGCGTGACCGACAGTCCAAACCCGCGCGAGGGCAACACACGATGCACAAACTCAGGCTGCAAACCCATCAGTCCGATGAGGGTCTCGGCAGCTTGGTCGCCGCGGCGCAAAATCGTTTCGGGCAGGTTGGACAGCGTGAAGATGAGGCGGATGCGCTTGAGCCGTCCGCGCTCGCGCCAGTCGATGGGCTTGAGGGGCAGTTGTGCGGGTTCGACATACAGCACGGCGCGCCCACCCCCGCGCGGATAGAACCCCGCCTCTAAGGTCTCTACGCGCGCCTCCACACCAAAATGGCGCAACGCAGGCAGATAGACATACTCCACATAGTCGGTGCCAGGGCTCCAGCCGACATGCGTGCCCCCTAAAAGCGTGATTTTCGCCGATTGCCCTTTGAGCGCGAGGGGCAACAGCACTGTCTGCGCGACCAGCATAATCGCGCCTGCGGAACCTTGCCCTGAGATGTCCTCAATGTCAAACAGGAACTCGCCGCCCACGACCTCGCCTGGCTCGAATCGAAGCTCGGTGGAGCCTACCATCGCGCCTTCCACACGGGCGTTGCTAATCGTCGCTGCTGCATGGATGGCAGTCAGATGCTGGGGCTGCAAGCCCGGATTGGGACGCTTCACACGCAAGTTGTAAAACTCAACGGGCTGACCTGTAATCATCGAGAGGGCTAATGCTGTCCGCAATATCTGCCCGCCACCTTCACCATACGAGCCATCAATCTTGATGTAGTCCCCTACATTTGAGCGCGTAATCATCTTGACCTGATTATACCCTACCTCTAAGGTACAATCCCCTGCGTTATGAGCATCCTGCTCAGCCGCGAGATGAGTTTTTATCAAAACCGCCTGCGCCAGCTGCATTTGCGCCTGCGTGACCATCTGTATCGGTACATGCGGGTTCAGAATCCTGCGGCGCTGGCGCAGGTCAGCCACGAGGCAGATGGCGATACGCAGTACGCGCTGGACGCGCATTTGGAGACGCTGCTGATTGACCTATGTCGGGAGTGGGCGCGTGAGGCGCCGCTTGTGTTGATTGCAGAGGGCATCGGCGAGGACGGCGGGTATCCCTTGCCAGAGGGCACGCCCGCGCGCGAGGCGGAGTTTGTGCTGATTGTAGACCCTGTGGATGGCACGCGCCCGTTGATGTATGACAAGCGCAGCGCGTGGCTGCTCAGCGCGATTGCGCCCAACTTCGGGCGCGAAACCACCTTAGAGCATGTGCTGCTGGCAATGCAGACCGAACTGCCCACCACGCGCCAATATCTGGCGTACCACTTATGGGCGGTGCGCGGGCACGGCGCACACGCCGAGCTGCACAACATGCTCACAGGCGAAATCCGTCCTGTGCCCCTCTCGCCCAGCCGCGCCGAGACACTCGAACACGGCTTCGCTTCGTTCGTCAAGCTGTTTCCAGAGGGCAAGCTCAAAATTGCCGAGCTGGAATCGGCGTTCTGGGCGCA
>JANXCK010000079.1 GCA_025060055.1 Fimbriimonadales bacterium
TCCCCTACACGCTTTGACAGGCACCAACTTTGTGGCAGTTTAGCCCCCCTCCGTAAGGTTCCCCCCGCTCCGCGAGGGGAACCGAGAGAAACGCTCGGTTCCCCCTTGCTAAGGGGGAACCTGCAGGAGGGGGTTCAAAAAGTCCCGCCTTCTGCCTGCGCGTTGAGGCAAAACGATGTACCCTTACTAGGGCTGGGGGTGAGGGCGACACGGCGTCAGAACTCCCGATTGGTATAAGTTCTTCCAACATAGAATAGGTTCTGTTGCGGGTGCGTCGGGAGCGCACCCTTGCAGGGAGGGGCAGGTTCCCCACCTGCAAGAGGCACTCACCAGTCGCCGCTTCTCGAGCCACACGGTTGACCAGTGAGACGCTAACGCTGCAGAGGCACCTCGCGTAATGTTGGCATCCCCGCCGCAGGGGTACAGAGTCGCTACGCAATCAGACCCTTGAGATAGTTGCGGTCAGTGAAGAGGGGCAATCCATGTGCCCTCGAACACCAAGGTCGCTTCGCCCGTGAGCCACAGCGTGTCGTCGTCGTGCCATTCGACTTGCAACACGCCGCCGGGCGTTCGCACCGAGATACGACGCCTCAAATCGCCTCTCAGCACCCCCGCCACGGCAATCGCGCATGCGCCTGTGCCACACGCTAGCGTCGCCCCTGCGCCGCGCTCCCAGAACCGTGCCTGTACCGAATCGGCACGCTCCACTTGCGCCACCGACACATTTGTGCGTTCGGGGAACAGCGGATGATACTCGATTTGGGGTCCGAGCGTTTCCAGCGGCAATGCCTCTATGTTATTCACGAACGCCACTGCGTGAGGCGCACCAGTGTCTACAAGGAAGAATTCCAGCCCGTCTATCGTTGCGCTCCGATTGGCGACTCTCGGACGCCCCATCTCAACGGTGAAGCGTCCATCGGCTTGGCGAAAGACTCCCCGAATGCCCGCGCCTGTCTCTACGGTGAGACAGGCAGTGGAAAGACGATGGTACTCGAACAGGTAGCGTGCGAAGCAGCGAATACCGTTGCCGCACATCGGCGCTTCGGAGCCGTCCGCGTTCAGGATGCGCATGCGGTAATCCGCGACGGATGACGCCTCCACCAAGAGCAGACCGTCTGCGCCCACACCGAACCGACGGTCGCACAGGCGCCGCGCCAAGGCTGCCAGCTCAGTCTCAGGCAGGGACTGCTTGAGTGTATCCAGCAGCACAAAATCGTTGCCTGCACCGTGCAGTTTGTAGAACCGAGGCGGGTTCACTCCTCGAACTCAGTTTCGGGTTGCGCCTGTCGTGCCGAAGGTCCGTAGCCAGGCACGGGACGCGAGGGCACAATTGAGGTGATAGCGTGTTTGTAGACCAACTGCACAGGCTTGCCAGGGCTTTCCAACAATACAGTGAAAGCATCGAAGCCGCGTACCGTGCCGCGCAGTTGTAGCCCGCCACTCAGGTAGATCGTCACACCGATCCCTTCCTTGCGCACCTGATTTAAAAACATATCCTGCAGGTTAATCGCCTTCGGCATTGCTAAGCCCTCCCTGCTCCATCAGCAGTGCTTCAATAAGTTGCGCCGTCTTCTGGCTGCCTTGGCTCGCGTCGATCCAGCGAACGCTCGGCTCTTTACGAAACCAAGTCATCTGACGCTTTGCGAACCGCCGTGTATCGCGTTTCCAGAGTCGTACCGCCTCGTGCCACGAGACGCGCCCCTGAATATACCCTATCAGATGGCGGTAGCCCAACCCTTTCAGAGCAGGCTGCTCAGGATTATACCCCTTTTGCAACAGACGATGTACCTCCTCCAGCATCCCGCAGGCAATCATTTGGTCGACGCGCTGGTCGATGCGCTGGTAGAGCAGGTCGCGGGGCATGGTCAGCCCAATCTTGAGGGCAGGCAACTCCGCCTCCGATTGGGATTGCCACTGGCTGATGGGCATGCCCGTCATCTCATACACTTCCAGAGCGCGTGTGATGCGCACGGCGTCGTTCGGATGGATTCGCGCCGCTGCGATGGGGTCAATCTGCTGCAGTCGCGCGTGCAGGGCGGGCGCACCGACGCGTGCTACCTCCGCTTGCCAGCGAGCGCGCACTTCAGGATCCGTCGGCGGAGGCGCGAGGCTGAAACCGTGCAGCAGCACGCGAATGTACAGCCCCGTGCCACCGACGATAAACACGTGCTTGCCCCGCGCTTGGATGTCTCGAATTGCCTGCAACGCCAGCTCACGAAACTTCGCAGCGGTGAACACTTCGTCAGGGTCAGCGACATCGATTAGGTGGAAGCGCACGCGCCGCTGCGCTTCAGGCGTGGGTTTGGCAGAGCCGATATCCAATCCCCGATACACTGCGCTCGAATCGGCGGAGACAATCTCGCCGTTCCATCGCTCTGCCAGCAGGATGCCCACCTCGGTTTTGCCTGTGGCAGTCGGACCGAGAATCACAATCAGCGGTTGCACTGTGCGCTACTCTTCTGGGTTGATACCGCGTTCCTGCAGGATGCGTCGCAGGCGTTCCAGTTCGGCTTGCGCTTGCTCGCGCAGCCGCCGTTCCTGCTCGACACGCTGGCGTTCGCGCTCGATCGCTTGCTCTAACGCCTCCCGCAACTCCAAAAAGGATTATACCCCGCAACTTTACAGCTTCTGAAAACCCGATTGTGAGGAAAAACTTCATGGGGAGGACTTGATGCGCAGTGGCTGGGCTTTGTTGGGGCTGACGCTGGTTGCGAGCGCGTGGGCACAGGGCGTTCTGCCGCCGCGAATAGCTTACGACGCAGAACGCAACGCCTACTATGTAGCCGACGAGCTGGTCGTTGGACTGGAACCCGCAGGCGCAACGGCACTGGCGCAGCAAGCGATTCGCTGGGTCGGGCGACTGCAGGAGGTGAATGTGCCACTTCGCTCGCAACTGGTGCGCGTGGAACCGCACCTGAATCCGAACAATGTGCGCGAATTCCTGCTCGCTCTGCCAGGCGTGCGGTATGTGGAGCGGAATTACCTCGCCTTTGCGTGCAGCATCCCGAACGACCCCTTGTTTGCGCATCAGTGGGGACTGACGCGCATTCAAGCCTCGCAAGCGTGGGCGATTTGGCAGCCGCAGCGCACTGTCTACATCGCGATTGTAGACACAGGCGTTGACGGAGCGCATCCAGACCTATCCCAGAAGATGCGTCGCCACAGCAACGGCGCGATTTACGGCTATAACGCGCTCGCAAACAGCGCGAATGCATATGACGGGCACGGACACGGCACACACTGCGCGGGTATTGCCGCCGCGCAGATAGGCAACGGGATGGGGATTGCAGGCGTGGCAGGCTGGAACCCTGCCTTGCCCGCTGCGCAGCAGTTCGTGCAGGTGATGCCTGTCAAGGTGTTGAACGATCAAGGCTACGGCAGCTTCTCGGATGTGGCGCGTGGCGTGGTGTGGGCAGCAGACAATGGGGCGCAGGTGATTAGTCTGAGCTTGGGTGGCACGGCAGGCACGCAGCAACTGGCAGATGCCGTGAACTATGCATGGAATCGCGGTTGCCTGGTGGTCGCCGCCGCTGGCAACAACGGCAACAACGCGCCGTTTTACCCCGCAGCCTACGAAAACGCTGTCGCAGTCGCTGCGACTGACCCCGCCGATCGGCTGACCAGCTTCTCGCAGTTTGGGGCATGGGTGGACATCGCCGCGCCAGGTGAAGGCATTCTCTCGACGGTATTAGGCGGGGGCTACCAGAGCTGGAGTGGCACCTCGATGGCATGCCCACACGTGGCAGGTGCGGCGGCACTCATCTGGGCGCATGTGCCCAGCCTCACAAACCGCCAACTGCGGACGGTCTTGGAGAATAACGCAGACCCGTACCAGCCTCACTGGTACGGCGGGATTGGCGAGGGCAAGGGACGCCTGAATGTGTGGCGCGCTCTGCAGGCTGCAATCGAGCTGAGCAACATGCCCACGCTGAGCCAGCTGAACCTCTTATCAAGCAGTGTGCAAGCAGGTGGGACGGTGCATGGCACGGTCACGCTCAGCCGTGCTGCCAGCGCAGGTGGCGTCATCGTGCAGTTGCAAAGCAGCAATCCGAGCCTCGCTTGGTGCGCCGAAACGATTGTGATTCCGCAGGGGCACTCCACAGGAGCATTCACTGTCACCACGCATCCAGCGGGCGTAGGCAGTGTGGTGATTAGCGCGACTGCAGGCGGGATTACGCGCTCAGCAACGCTGCAGATAACGCCTGCGTTTTATGTGCAAGCGGTCTCGCTCGTACCCACGACGGTTATCGGCGGGCAGTCCGTCGTGTTCACTGTGCATCTGAACGCGCCTGCGCCTGCAGGCGGGCTTCAAGTCGCCTTGAGCAGCAGCGCCATGCCCGCTACCTTGCCCGCGAGCATTACGGTTCCCGAAGGGCGCAGCACAGCGAGCGTGCGCGTGGCGACCAACGCCGTGTCCGCCACCACACGAGTCGCGTTGACCGCCTCGTTGCATGGATCGCAGGCAAGTGCAGAGCTGACCATCTATCCGCCAGCTCCCGTTTCGCTGACGGTCTCGCCGTCCACTGTGCGGGGCGGGCAGTCAGCGACGGCAACCCTCGTCCTGAGCCACAACGCGCCCGCCGACGGCTTGCATGTGCGCATCAGCAGCAGCCATCCAAACCGACTGCGCCTGCCGCAATCGGTTTATGTGCGTCCTGGTGCGCGCACTGCTCAGTTCACGGTGCAGACGCTCAGCGGGCGCATCCCCGCGAATGTGACTATCACGGTCGCAACCGACAGCGGAGCGCGTTCGGCAACGCTGGGAGTGCGCTAATCAGCTTTTGCGGCTGGGAGCGTATGATTGTCGTCAGTTGCTCAGCAACGCGCTCATCTACGGGCAGGATTTCCAAGCTCGCGCGTTGCAGCTCCCACTTCTGCATGAGCGCAGGGCTTTGGCGTCGCGCCAAGCCGCGTGTGAACTCCGCTACCGTCATCGCCGAGATGGTGAACCTGCCGTAGTATGCCAAGTATGCGTCCGCATACTCCAGCACGCGCGGGCGCACGCCGCGTAGGATGTCGAACCAGATGTCCGTGTCCATCAGCGCTTTCTCCATCGAAATCTCGCAAGTGGATGCGGGCGCGCTCCGCCATAATCTCACGCTCAATTTCGTCTAACAGCGCTGCCTCTTCGCGCCAGCTGCCCCAGAATGGGTTGTCCTTAGGCGGCAGGGGCGTGAGTTCCACGCTCACCCGTGCCCCGTCGGGCAGGTCGGGCGGCGCGTCTAAAACAATCGTGTTGCCGCGCACAGTGCCAGTAAGGCTCATCACACTCACCGCCTGTATGTGTACCTATTCCACCAGCGCGGCTTGCCCGTCGCGCCCTGCTTCCACCTCCTGCAGGCGTTTGCTAAGCACGGTGCACATACTCGCTGCCGCCAACTACCCCCAGCAAGGTCAATCAGCACTGCGCTGCGCTACTCGTGTTGTACGTTGCAAGACAACGATATGTCCTCAAGACAACACGCTCTAAACTCTTGCGCCCGAATCCCCCGCGTCCGAAGCCACGTGAGCACTCTGCGCTTTATATCCTCGCACCGCCACTGCGCCTCTACTCCACGCGTTTG
>JANXCK010000101.1 GCA_025060055.1 Fimbriimonadales bacterium
GGCGAGACACGCGTCGAAATCCCCGAAGTCGTGCGCATTCTGCACACGAACTACGAGGTGCGCTATTTGCTGGTGGAGGGCGGAGGCAGCCTGAACTTCTACTTTTTTGAGGCGGGACTGGTGGACGAGATTTTCCTCACGCTTGCACCGCGCGTCAAAGGCGGAGGACACCTGCCCACGATGGTCGACGGCGCAGGACTGCCACGCGAGCAGGTGCCCTACTACGAACTGCTCTCGGTCTACCTCAACGATAGTGAGCTGTTTCTGCGCTATCGGAGACGCCGATGACCTTGCGTGAATTTGTGCGCGACCAGATTCGGGCGGTGTTCGACGCGCTCAAGGCGGGCAATGCGCCCCCTGTAGGCGAGTATGACCCCGCAACGCTTCGCGAGTGCCAGCGCCGCGCCTCGCCCCAAGTGGGCGCTACGCGCTTCCTGCCTGACGCTGTCATACTGGAGTTCATCTTCCAAGACGCCAGCCTCGGTCCTGCGGTGTTGAGCGTGCGCATTCCCGCGCCCGAACCGATTGTATATATGCCCGTGCCCGACTGGGTGATTGAGGATGTGTGGCAAGGCGATGTCACAGGGTCGTTTCGGTTCCGCTCGGAGGCGGAACGGCTGCTGCAGGCGTTTTCCGAGCAGGTGTTCACCGAGCGCAATCGTGTCTTCTTCGAGAAGGCGGATTTACCGAAGCGACGGGATTAAGTCAAGAATAACTGGCTGAAGCCGTTGTTATACCGATTGCCTTTGCAGATGTCGCCATGCCCTCACCCCCTTGCCCCCTCTCCCGCCACGCGGGAGAGGGGGGTTGGTGTAGCCCTCACCCCTGGCCCCTCTCCCGCCACGCGGGAGAGAGAAACAAAGTACCCCCACTCCCACCGTGGGGGAGGGGGGGTACAGGGGGTGAGGGCATCGGGAGATGAAGGTAGCCTTCACCAGCTAAACAACCCGCTCAAGTCGTATACAACGGCGTGCTTGCCGTTGGCAGTGGAAAGCAGGTTGGGGTTCTGGCGGGAGAAGCGCACCCATGTGCAGTCGCGCACATTCAGGAAGGCATTCGCAGCGCCCTCGGCGCGTCCGACTTCGGTCAGGGTCGCCACACCACCAGGGCGGTCTAAGCGGTAGAAGCGCAGTCCATCAGGCGTCAGTACCGCTATCCGCGCTGATGAACCCACTGGTACGGCGTCGATGATATGACAAGTACGCTTGTCGAGCAAGACGATACGCCAGTTCACATCCAGTGTTTGGCGCAGCGTCCACGCGCCACCGCTGAGCTGATACACGGCGATGCGATAGCCTCCTGGAGGGGATGGATCATTGTACAACACCAACAGCACATCGTCGGCGGCGAACTTGAGCCACGGCTCCGAATTGCGCAGCGGGAACGATTGTGCGAGGTTGATGACGCTGCTGGGCGTGGCGAAGTTCCAGCTACTGCCCACACGGTCGTAGATGCGAATCTGGGAGTTGCCGAAAGCGCACACCGCAATGCGCGTTCCGCCGGGCGAAAGCGTGGCGTGGGAAGCGATTCCCGTCGGATGTTCCCCGTCACCTGCGCCCCAAGTGGTAGCGAAACTCACGTCTACAGGCGTCTGCACGGTATCCAGACCCGTGTGCGGCGTGATGTAGAACCGAACGCGCAGCGTGTTGCCCTGTTTGATTTCCCGAATCTGCGTTAGCACCCATGCGCCGTCCTCAGAGACTTCTACCCGCCCCTCATAGGGGCGCAAGCCATACGACTCGTAGCCAAACGGATCTTGGCTGATGTAGCGTCGGACGCGCGTCCCGCTATAGAAGACATCTTGGGCAAAGCCAGGTGTGAGCGCGCGAACAATCAAATCGGCAGGTGCACTGGGCACGCGTGCTGCAAAGGTAGGCAAGTCGTCCGTGCGCCAAAGCGCGAGATAAGACTCGTCATTCAAGCGGTGGCAACTTGGGAAGAGATACCCCCCACTCGTCTGGGAAGAAAAGTCCAGTGAAGGTAGCCAGCTGCTTGCCCAGCTGAATGTCGTAGGCACGCGTAGGCTCCAGCGCACGACGCGCCGATCCGCGCCCGACGTCACTAACTCGTTCGAGGTGGGGGCGATCAGAGTGTAGATGCGGTCACGATGCGGCTCGTACACATTCAGCAAAGCCCGATCGTAACTAACACGCGACATCCAGTAAGGCTGTCCACTCCCACCAACCACCTGTTGTGGCGGAATCGAGGGATCAATCAGAGTTGAATGGACGCTGACCACACCTTGATAGATGTGGGCAGTGACCAGTCCGAGGGTGGGAGACCAAAGCAGGTAGCAAGGTTGTACGAGTCCTGCATAGCGGTTGTCGCTCACAAGGGTATCACTAGAGCGTGTGCCGTCGGCATTCAGAAACCGAATCACTAAGAAATCTGGGTTCGACAGGGCGACCAGTCGGGCGACGGTTGGGTGAAATGTGGCGACGCAGGGGTATCTACGCTGTTGACCGCCTTCGGTGTACATTCCCTCAATTGGGCGCAGGTTGCTCAATCCGCTGGTGCTTAGATTCATCAGCCATGCGCTGGGGCGAGTGAAGGCGTCGCGCCATCGGGCAAAGGTGCCTGCAGCGACGAACTGGCGTCCCGCCTCCACGCTAAGGGTATGCAACGGTAGCGGTGCCTGCATTGCGCCGCCGACGCGAGTGGCGGTACTATTACTGTAGTTCCATGACCACAGCTCAACCGTGCCATCGCCGCTTGCCGTCACGAACCGCACTTCAGACGCACTAACCGAGACCAGCTCAATCTGATAGATGATACGCGGGTTGTCAGGCGCGGGCAGGATATTCGCTATGGGCGACGACTGCCCTTGGCGCCACGCGAACAAGTTGCCTGCTCCGTAGCTGCCGAGCAGCCAAGTGTTGCTGCCGACACTGAAGGCTCGCAGCGCAAACACAGGCTCGTTGAAGTTCTGGGTGGATGCGCCCCATTGTACAACACCATCCGCGCGCCCCTCCGCCAGCTGGTTGCCGTCGAAGGCAAGCGCGTAAACAGGCACGGCACGCAACGCAGTGCTGTAAAAACCGCCCGATTCTATGAAGAAGTCGGTGCGCGGCACCCGCTCAAGCTCATCCCAGCCCATCTTTACGAAGTAGCTACCAGTGGCGATGCTGGGCAGCACCCGAACGGGATAGAGCAGATTGGACGACAGTCCCCATAAAGCAGGGGCATGGTAGGTCTCGTTCAGATAGCGCGGCGTTTGCCACAACCCCTTGGCAGTGCCGCCCAGGTCAGCCACCTGCGTACCATTGGCGACGTTATACACGCGCACGAAGGCAGTCGCTACCGCCAGCCGGTTGCCTGGCATTGCGCAGAGCGAGTGCATCGCCAGCGGCGCAAACGGCTCCTTGAAGGCGTAGGCGAGGCTCAGCCCAGAAGATGACCAGTCCCAAACATACACCTGCCCGTTTTCCAGCGCGACTGCCAGCCGCGAGCCGACGACCGCCAGCTCCGCAACCGGCGCAGGATGTTGCCACACCTTACGAATTATGGACAGCCCTGTCCCTGCCCAGCGTCCAAAGGTCACGATGCCGTCGCGACCGCCTGCTGCGAAGTAGATTGTGCCGCCCGACTGCCACACGCGCAGCGCACGCACACCGTACTCGAACCGATGATAGCGCCACTCGAACGCGCCGCCCGAATCAACGCGCAGGCGCCCCACCGGGGTCAGCGTAATCTGCGTCTCCGGCGCGCTGGCGGGTGTGGCAGGCACTGTCCAATCATAGACCACCACCTCGCCCGCTGCCGTGCCCGCCGCAATCAGGTAGCGATTCGAAGCCAGCGGTTCGATCTGTACGCGCTGCACATCGGGCAAGTTGGAGATAACGCCGTAGGGCGTAATCCCAAATACACCTGAACCGTCTACCTCGGCGCGCATCAGCACGATGTTGCCAGGTCGGATTACTCCTGCCAGCATCCGCTGCTGCGCGTTGGCGCCCGGCGCTTCGTCCAAGTCGTAGGTCACCCAGAATTGTGAATAGCCTGCGGGACGCAACATCCCAGCAGGTCGAATGCTGGAGGGGTCAACGGGACTGTAGCGGTAGAATGCAATCCCGTGCTTCTGTCCAAACGCGACAAAGGTCTGCGCTCCCAGCGGGAACTCGACACCACACTGTCCCTCGATGTTCATGAACTGATCTTGAATGCGTGTGCGCAGCGAGACACTTGTCTGCGCTCCTGCTGTTGCCCCAAGCAGGGCAAGCGTAACTAACCATTCAATCCGCCCAATGCTTCGCATCTGCCATTCCCTCCTTATTGAAAGGTTTGGTTGAGCATCAGGGGCAGGCAAATTGCCTGCCCTAACTAAGTTCTGCGCTAACATGACGCTCCGAATCGGAACAGCACCAGCAACAGGTCAATGTCGTTGACGATGCCGTCACAGTTGACATCTTCGGGCAGATAGTCCCGACTACCGAATCGGAAGAGCACACGCAGCAAGTCGGTGTCGTTGACGCGTCCATCGCGGTTAATGTCCTCAGGGCACGTTGCGACCTGGATGTCAGCCCGCGCTGCTGAAAGTGTGACGCCGTTGCCGTACACAATCACAGCGCCCCCCCCCGGCGTAGGTTGGGAGACCTGGATGAACCCTGCATCGGGGAAGAACGCCACATCCTGATCGTAGAAGTTCAGCTCGCCAGCGAAGTCGGGGTTGCATGCAATCGCTGCCCACACCGATAGCCCGTTCGGTCCGCCAAACGCCAGCACGCTCAAGCGGATGCTGCCCTGAATGATCTCGCCTACATCCAACGCGCCAACTGCGCCAGGATTGCCCAGAGCAGGCACTAATCGGCGCTCTTGCAGAATTTGTCCATTCGCGGCGAGACGGTAGATGATGACCTGTCCGTTCTCCAGCCCCACATAAAGCACATTCGGCGCGGTCGGGTGGAAGCGCACATAAGTGGGGCGAGTGGTTCCAAAGTCGTTGCCGCCAGAGGCGTTGCGCGTGCTGAGCAGGGTGCCCCTCAGCCAGTTCGACCAGTCCGTGCTCGGACGCTGCAGAATCAGCAGTCTCCAACTCTCCACGAAGTTAGAGCCTGTCCACACGTTGTGTCGCCCCAGAACGACCGCCAGCGTGCGATCAGCGTTGAGATCCCAGCGCAGCTCTTCGAGCGCATAATCATTGGTGCCAACGCGCCACCACCAGCCAAGCTCGTCGGTCGTATCCAGCGGACGCGACCCCGCAAGGGTGGGTGGCTGGTTGGGGACGTTGTTGTGTTGGTAGAACTCCATCACATAGCGGGCGCGATTGTAAACACTGCCGCCAGAGGTGAAGGAACTCGTGTTCGGGTCGACTCGCAATAGCCCCAGATGACGGTCATCGATTGCCAGCAGCCACCAGCGCGCAGGGTTCAGGGTCGTCGATGCGAACAGTGGCGCGAAGGTGTTGGCGTTCTGCCCCCAGAGGTTGCCGCCCGGCAGGTAGCCATACAGCGCGTTCCCCGAAGGCGAGAGCTGCACTGCCATATTCCACTGCGCATAGAAGTTGAACCCGTCGAACGCACTGCTGATTACGGTTCCGTTGTTGAGGTTCAGGCGAGCGTTGCGCGACGCGCCCGTGTAGAACTGCGTGTGGTGGCGGCGTGGAAACTCGGTCAGGTACGCCGCAACGGTGGAGCCTCTCACGGAGAAGCGTGCGCTAATTACATCGTAGCCCACACGCGCCATCGGCATATCGGGCATGACCAGTTCGTAGATCTGCCCGTTCGCAAGCCCGGCGATTACCGTTTCTCCGCGCGCGGTCAGAGCTTCCACAGCGTCGGGCATGATGGCGTGCCAACCAACATGCATAGTGTTCTGGTTGGTGCCATCGCGGTCGCGCAGCAGGGTGCGCCCGCGCGCCACAAGGAAACCCGTGTCGCCTGCGGGATTACGGAGCGCCATGCCCCATACCGCCTCTTCGTTCCCCAACGCTTCGATGGGGTAAGCACGGGTAAACACATTCGTGTCGAACCCCGTCTGAGGCGGTCGATATACACTGTCGTTGCCTGCCAGCAAGCGCACCTCTGGGTACTGCGAGCGGCGCATCCCCGCCCACAGGTAGCCCTCGCCGCCTGCGGCAATCACGGTGGAGTCAGGCCAGCGGAAGGTAAAGTTCAATTGGCGCGTGTAAGCCGAACCGTCGCGCACCCAGCGTGAGACTTGCGTGCCCGTGCTGATGACCAAGCTATCGCCCCCAAGGATGCGCACGGAGATGGCAGGCGCGTTCTCTGTCGGGATGCTAATCGTGGCGACTGCCGTGAGGGTGACCGAGGGAGTGAGCGTCAGGCGGAAGGTGCGCACCAGCGGGCGTCCGTCCGTGTCTGTACCCGCGACGGCTATTAGCCCTGTAGACGGCAGGTAGTCCAGCGCGTGCACGCTAAGAAACGCAGGCGAGGGGAGAGTGGTCAAATCCAGCGACTGCACGGGATTAATCGCGCCCCCTGATTGCTGAGCGACCACCAGCGACCCGCCAGTGTCAGCAGACAGCGTATAGGTCGTGGCGCCAGGAATAAGGCGTACACCCACCACACGCCGACCACTGTGCGGTATCCCCGTTGCTACAGGTGCGTTGCCACCCAGCGCGTAGATTCGCACCGAGCCGTCTGCAAAGCCTGCCACGTAGATGTTCCCGCTGTCGGGCAGATGCAACGCCGACACAGGCGGGCGTGGAGTGGTTTCCACCAAACGCCGCCCAAACTTGAACGGCGTCAGTCCCAGAGCGCCCGCATGGACGAAGGGCTGGAACAGTTGCGCCGCTGTATGCACCAAGTAGCGATTCCCGTCAATCAGCGGGCTAATCAAAGTGGCGGGCGGCAGCTCGTTGTCG
>JANXCK010000125.1 GCA_025060055.1 Fimbriimonadales bacterium
GCACGAGGATGTGCGCATCATGGACGGCGGGCGCAAGAAGTGGCTGGCGGAGGAGCGTCCTATTACAACGGAGGTGCCGACCTACCCACCGACGACCTACCGTGCGAAGGAACCCGACATGTCGCTGCGGGCGTTCTACCCGCAGGTGCTGGAGAGCCTGCATCGCCCTGAGTTCGCGTTGGTCGATGTGCGCTCGCCGCAGGAGTACACGGGTGAACTGATCGCGCCTCCGGGCTTGATGGAGACGGCACAGCGCGGCGGACATATTCCTGGCGCACGCAACATCCCGTGGGCGCAGGCGGTGCGCGACGACGGCACTTTCAAGCCTGTTGGGGAGCTGCGTGCCCTGTACGAGGCGCAAGGCATTACGCCTGACAAGCAGGTAATCACCTACTGCCGCATCGGCGAGCGATCTTCGCACACTTGGTTCGTCCTAAAATACCTGCTGGGCTACCCGAATGTGCGCAACTACGATGGCAGCTGGACGGAGTGGGGCAACATTGTCGGTGCGCCTATTGAGCGCGAAGTGCCCCCACGACCCCATGGTGGGGCGAGCGCGGCGCCTTGCCCGCAAGGGTAGTTGCCCGATTCGCAAGGCGAGGACAATACGACGGCGTCTCGCCGTCGCACCCGATAGGGCGGACGCTATCGCCCCGAATCGAGGCGGTCGTGGGCAGGGTCAGGGTGTTCGAAAACTGTCTTCGGGACGCGACGGCTGGCGCCGTTGCTGTGCAGACGAAGCCGACCCTCGTCGGCTCCTTAGCCCGCGCAGGCGGGCTTGGTTCGCACAGCAACGGCTTGAGCCGTCTTGTCTGCAGGCATCTTTTGAACACCCTCGGGCAGGGTTGACACGCTTGCATAACAAGGGGTATACTGCCCGCGATGGGCGGCGCGCGACACGGAGGTTGGCTGGTGGCGTGGCTGGCGGTGCTGCTGCTCGGCTTGCCCCTCGGTGCCCAGCAGGACAAAGCGCAGCAACGCCAGAAACTGCAAAATGAGCTGCGCTCGCTTCACGGCGAAATCGGGAAGCTAAAGGGAGCCATCGACCAGAAGCGGCGCGAGGAGCGCAAAGTCCGACGCGACCTGGCGACGCTGGACTGGCAGATTACACGCGTGACGGCGCGTTTGCACGATACCCGCCTGCGACTGGCGAACGCTCGCAAGGAGCAAGCGCAGCTGGCGAAGCAGCTGGAGATGACGACCCAGCGACTACGCCGCCGCGAGCAGCTGCTGGCGCAACGCCTGCGTGCTGCCTACAAGCGCCGCAGCGTCTCGTACCTCAGCCTGCTCACCACCGCGCGCAGCCTCAGCGAACTCAACAGCCGCAGTTTTGTGCTGCGCCAAATCGTCAAAACCGACCGCGAACTGCTGGAACAAGTGCGTGCTGACCAGCGAGCCGTCGCGCTCGCGAAAGCCAGAATGGACGCGCTTGTGCAGCACATCACAGGGCTGGAAGCCGACCTGCGCACCCAGAAAGCCGAACTGACCGACACGCAACAGGAAAAACAGGCGTTGCTCAAAGACATCTCCAGGCAGCGTGCGCTCTACGAGCGTCAGCTGGCGGAGTTGGAAGCCGAGTCGCGGGCGATTGCCCGTCGTCTGCGTGCCTTGATGGAGACGCCCAAGGGTCGCGCCCGCGCCGATCAACGCTGGTCTGGACGATTTATCCGCCCTGTGGAGGGCAGGCTGACCTCTGGCTTTGGCATGCGGGTTCACCCCATTTTCAGAGTGCGCAAGATGCACACGGGCATCGATATCGCAGCGCCTACTGGTACGCCCATCCGCGCCGCCGACTCCGGAGTGGTTGTGGAAGCGGGCTACATTCGGGGCTACGGCTACACGGTGATTATCGACCACGGAGGCGGCGTAGCGACACTCTACGCGCACTGTTCCGCAATTCTGGTCGCCGTCGGGCAGGAGGTGCAGCGCGGACAAACCATCGCCCGCGTCGGTAGCACTGGCTACTCCACTGGACCCCACCTGCACTTCGAAGTACGCGTCAACGGCGAGCCTGTGAACCCGCTGAGCTACGGCTTCTGAGAGACCGTATAGCTCGGACATTCGTGTCTAAGCCCTGCAGCAGGGGCTGAAAGCAGGTATAATCCCCGCCAGCCTGCGCGAGGCAGGCGCGTATAGACATCAGGAGGCACTGAGGCGATGAAGCCAACGACTGTAGAGCGAGCGAGTTTCCCGAAACTGGAGCTGTTGCGCATCATGATGCTTTCACGGGAGGGCGACCGCCGCGAGGGGATACTGATGCGGCAGGGCAAAGGCTGGTTCCAAGTGCCCGGTATGGGGCATGAGGCGCTGGCAGCGATTGCCTACCATCTGCGCCCCGACGATATTATCTTCCCGACCTATCGCGATCGCGCCCTGATGCTGGCACGGGGCATGACCACACGCCAGATTGCGCTGGACTTTATGGCGCGTGCTGGCTCCAGCTCCGAAGGACGCAACATGCCCGCCCACTACTCTTCCAAAGCGCTGAATGTGTTCTCGGTCGCCACGCCGACAGGCTCGCAGTGTTTGCCTGCGGCGGGCGCAGCGTGGGGCATCAAGCTCGCGGGCGACGACCGCGTGGTGGTTTGCAACATCGGCGATGCCGCTACGCGGCAGGGCGAGTTCTACGAGGCGGTGTGCTATGCAGTGCAGGAACGCCTGCCGATTGTGTTCGTCGTGGAAGATAACCAGTACGGCATCAGCACGCCTACACGCCACATGCTGCCCATGCGCCTGCACATCTTCGACGAGCGGCTCGTGACCTTTGTGAACGGGCGGTATGTGATGGAAGTGTACGAAAAGTCGGGTGAGGCAATCCGCAAAGCACGCGCAGGCGACGGTCCCACCATCCTGTGGTGCGAGATCGACCGCCTCAGCTCCCACACCAGCGCCGATGACCACCGCGTGTACCGCTCCGCCGAGGAGATCGAAGCGATGTTCGAGCGCGATCCGATTCGGCTATTCGTGGAGCAGCTCATCGCGGAGGGTGAACTCACACAAGAACAGTACGAGCAGATGCAGGCGGAAATCGTGAAGGAAGTCGATGCCGTCTACCAAGAGGTGGAGCGCGTCCCACTGCCCGACCCCGCGTATGTGCTGGAGCATCTGTACGGCGAGCCGCCTGCTGCCTACAAGCCGTTGCCGCTGGAGGTGGAAGCGGAACCGACCACGATGGTCGCCGCCTTCAACCGCACGCTCCACGCCGCGATGGACACCTTTGACAACATCGTCCTTTTCGGCGAGGATATCGAGGACCCGAAAGGTGGCGTGTTCGGCTTCACGAAGGGGCTTAGCACGAAGTACCCTGACCGCGTGCGCAACTCGCCCCTTGCGGAGGCGACTATCGTGGGCACTGCCGTCGGGTTAGCGGCAATCGGCTACCGCCCCGTGTTCGAGATACAGTTTATCGACTTTATCACGCCCGGTTTTCACCAGTTGGTGTCACAAATCGCCACGCTGCGCTGGCGCAGCAAAGGCGAGTGGAAGTGCCCGATGGTGATTTACTCGCCGTATGGTGCATACCTGCCTGCAGGCGGGATGTGGCATAGCCAGAGCAACGACGGCTGGTGGGCGCACACCCCCGGACTGCGCATCGCCATTCCCAGCACGCCCGAAGACATCGCAGGGCTGCTTTGGGCTGCTATCCAAGAGGATGACCCGACGCTATTGCTCATCCCCAAGCATATCTTTCGTGTGCGCCAGCCTGTGCAGGCGTATCGTGCTATCCCGTTCGGCAAGGCGGCGATTCGGCGCGTCGGTTCCGACGTCACCGTCGTCGCGTGGGGCAACACCCTCGAGCTGGCGTTCCAAGCGGCTGAACACTTCGAGCAACAAGGCGTCTCGCTGGAGATTATTGACCTGCGCACGCTAATCCCCTGCGACTGGGACACGATTGAGCAGTCGCTTGCCAAAACGGGCAGGCTCGTGGTGATTCACGAGGACAATCGCACCTGTGGCTTCGGGCAGGCGATTATCAGCGAGATGACCAGCGTTCCTGAGCGGTTCAACCTGCTGCTTGCGCCGCCGCAACTGGTGGCTCGCTACGATGTGCATATCCCATTCTGCCCCGAACTGGAGTATGCCGTCCTGCCTGACCTGCCGCGCGTAATTCGGGCGATTCAGACGACACTGGAGTGATAAGTGCCTCGACGATTAAGTCGTCCCGTTTCACCACCCTCACCCCCGTCCCCTCTCCCAAAGGGAGAGGGGGAAAAACACCCCTCTCCCTTTGGGAGAGGGGGCAAGGGGGGTGAGGGTCAAAAAGGGGGCTTTTAACTTCTGAGGCACTTATCAATCGACTTTGCGGACGCCGACGCGACGCAGAATGCGCTCGTAGCGTCAGCGTCCCGCTGGCGAATGGCGTCATCGGAGGCGACGGCGAGACACCGTCGTACCTGACACAGAAAGCTGCCCTGCAACCCGCAGGGCGCGGCCAGTGCGACGGCGTTTTGCCGTCGCCTGCAACAGCAAACGCCATCGCACCTTATTCAGGCGATTGCCTCAGCACCCTACGCCGAAGTTAAGCAGCACGATCAAGAGGTCAGCGTCGTTCACCGTGCCGTCGCGGTTCAGGTCTTCAAGTCTGCCCACGCTGGTTGCGCCGAAATTCAAGAGCACCTGCAGCAGGTCTTGATCGTTTACGCAGCCGTCAGCATTCACATCCCCTGCACGGCGCGTGTCTTGGATGCGGAAGTTGCCAGGATTCGGGCTGTAGAACACATGCCCAACCGCTTCCACGATGATTCGAGCGCGAGTACTGACCACATTCGGCACGCTGACTGTCTCGACGCCGTCATTAGGCGTGTTCGCCTTCAATACAATCAGGTTGCCTTGCTCGTAGTCCAGCCCACCGTTAAGCGAGAGCAAAATGTTCACTGTGGACGCAATATTGCCTCCGCCCACCTGCCAGAAGACGGGGCGCGTGTCGCCGACATTCCAGACTGCGCCGCTGGCAGGTTGCGTGACGCGAAACGCTGCACCGTTCACATTAACTTGCGTGGTAGCGATTCCAACTCCACCGCCCCCAGCGCGATTGTCGCGCACGGTGCAGCGGAAAGTCATCGTGCGATTCGTAGTGGGCAGAGTCTCCCAGCGGTCTGTGGTGTTGTTCATCACGGTTTGCAGGCTTGGGAAGAAGCGCGTGGGGCTTGGCGAGGGTAGGCGCGAGCGGAACAGAGGGTCTGGATCGTACTGTTCCCAGCAGTAAGTAAGCGTGTCGCCATCGGGGTCATTCGCAACGGCAGTGAGGCGGAACGGCGTGCTTTGAGGAATGCGCACTTGCGCAGGCGCGTTCACGCTCGGCAAATTGTTCGGAATCGTTTCGCGGAAAGCGCACGAGTTGCCTACGCTGCCCGCTGTGAAGCTCAACACTTCCGTGATGTTGTGCGTGTGGAAATAGGGGTCGGAGTTGGACTGCAGGTTATCACTTCCGCAAATGCCTGCATATGCCATGATCGTGCTGCCGCTGCCAGGTTCATATGGGTACGGACCTGAACTCCCGCCGCACGAACGGAAAGTGTGGTTGCCGCCGAACTGGTGTCCCAGCTCGTGAGCCACATAGTCGATATCGAACGCATCACCGCGTGGCACCAGCAGGCTTGATACGCCCTGCGCTTTCTGCCCCGCGCGGCACACAATCCCGATACCGCCTGCGTATCCACCCAAGTCGGCACGGTGCAGCAGATGCCCTACATCGTAGTTCGCCGATCCCAGCGTTGAGTCGAGAGCGGTTTGGTTCTGCGCGCCGAAATTGAAAAACCCTCCCGAGAATGGGTCGGTGTTCGGGTTGGGATAGGCGCGGATATAGACCAGACGGAGACGCACGCAGAAATCGTTCTCGTACACGCCGTTCACACGGTTTATCGTCGTTACAACCTGCGCCTCCGCCTGCGCAACCCCACCAAAATACTGCGTGTACTCGCCTGTCGTGTTCACAGCGAGGCGATAAGTGCGCCGAGTCTGCCCTGAAAGTGGGTCGAAGCTCGGCTCAAAGCCTGAGTCGTCCAACTCGGCTTTCTCGTGAAGGTGGCATGGTGGGCGGCGGCGAATCGAGTCGCGCCGATCGTAGCAGATGTAGATGCCTGGCGCTTCAGGTCCGTAGGGGTCAACAAAGCTCGCACCCTCCGGCGTCAGCACCATCGAGTGGAAGCCGTTGGGCGTGAAGTCCAATCGCGCTACCGCGACAGGGTTGTCTATGCCCTGAGCAACGAAGGTCTTGATGTCGGGGTAGCGCGTCGCCAGTTCAGGCGACAGAATCGGCGATTCGACCACTGCGAAGCGCTGAAAGCTTCCGTCGGGCATCGGCAGGCTAATCACCACATGGCTGTGACGCGCGGCGACCGTGCGCTCATGGGGCGCATCCCACAAAAGGCGACGCATGCGCACCTCGTCAAGGCGATAGACTCGATACGCACGCAGTTCAGACACCAAATCGTAACCTTGCCCTGCAGTTGTTGCAGGCAAAGGTGCTGCCTCCCAAAGCGAATCCTGCGAACGCTGAGCCGTCGCGGTGAGCAAAGCGAGCGCCAACAGACTCAGCACAACACACAACTTCCTTCTCCCGTGCATGGCGTATCACCTCCCTGTATTATAGCCCATCTTGCTCTCTACTGGGCTTAGAGACTGCTTAACAGACGGCTGGAGTCGTCCCTGCGTAAACAGGGACTTAAGTCCCTACTGTCCCGCCGCTCGGAAGGGGTATCCTCTTTACGGAGGTGGGAAGAGTGCGCCTCTCGGCACTTGCAGGGCTGTTCGCGAGCCTGCTGGGAGCAATCTGGCTCTCAGGCTGCAACGACTCAGGCGTTGTACGCGCCTCGCCCAACGGACGCTATACCACAGCCCTTGAAGTCGAGACGAATTCACGTGTTCGAGCGGAGCGTGTACGGGGGCACGCCGCGGCGTTTAGTCCAGATCCCTCACACCACCTTGAAGGCTGATGCAGACTACGACGATACCTACTATCGCTTTTCGCCCGAAGGCGACAAGCTGGCGTGGTACACCGACGAGGGCTTCTATGTGCTGGATCTCTCGACGGGGGTTGTGCGCACCTTGTACGCTGCATATCCAGGGAGCGCACGCGGCGGTCTCGTCAGCGAGCTGTACGAAACAAAGTGCATCGGCTTCGATTGGCGCGACGACGAGGCTCTGGTCATTCAGCGTGGTGCGGAGCTGGAGCTGGTTACCATCCGCCGTTTGCGGCAGTAGGGGGGCGGTGCGCTGTAGCCCTCGTGCTGGGGCTGCAGCGCACCCAAACCAACGCTATCGCCGCTTGCCCAGAGGCGACCATTTGCGCTTTTGCAACCGCTGCTGGAACTTGGTTATCTGCTTCATCAGCTTGCGCATCTCAAAGAGCTGATTCACTAACGCGCTGACCTCTTCCAGCTTGGTGCCGCTGCCTTTGGCGATGCGCACCTTGCGACTGTAGTTGATAATTTCGGGATGGCGCCGCTCTTGGGGCGTCATCGAGAGGATAATCGCCTCCGCGCGCTTGAGCGCACGGTCGTCTATCGGCGTCTCGCCTATCTGGCTCTTAATCTGGCTAAAGCCAGGTAGCATTTTGATGAGCTGCTCAAACGGTCCCATGCGTCGAATCTGCTGCATCTGCGCGAGCATATCTTCGAAGTCGAAGCTTGCCTCGCGCATCTTCTTTTCGAGGCGTTTTGCTTCCTCTTCCTGCATAGTTTGCTCGACGCGCTCGATCAGCGACAGCACATCGCCCATGCCCAAGATTCGGCTGGCGACTCGGTCGGGGTAGAAGGGTTCGAGGGCGTCGGTGCGTTCGCCTGTGCCGACGAACCGCACGGGCTTGCCCACGACGGCTTTGACCGAGAGGGCAGCACCGCCGCGGGCGTCGCCGTCCATCTTACTCATAATCACGCCAGTTAGCTCCAGTCGTTCGTGGAACGCCTGCGCCACATTCACCGCCTCCTGCCCTGTGGTGGCGTCCACGACGAGCAGGGTCTCTTGGGGCTGTAGCGCGGCGCGCATGCGTTGCAGCTCGTCCATCAGCGGTTCGTCGATCTGCAAGCGTCCTGCGGTGTCCACAATCAGCGCGTCGTAGCCGTTGGCGCGGGCGTACTCGAATGCTTTTTGGGCGGTGCTGACGGGGTCGCTTGTGCCCGCCTGCTGCGGAGTGAACACGGGCACGCCCACTTGTTGCCCCAGCACCTCCAGCTGTTTGATAGCGGCGGGGCGTTGGAGGTCGCAGGCGACCATCATCGGGTTGCGCCCTTGCGATTTCGCCCAGCGAGCGAGCTTGGCACAGGTGGTCGTTTTACCAGAGCCTTGCAAACCGCAGAGCATGAACACCGTCGGCGGGCGCGCTGCCCAGCGAATCGGCTCCGCCTCGCCCCCTAACAGTGCAATCAGCTCATCCCGCACGATGCGTATCACCTGCTGGTCGGGCGTGAGGCTTTTCAGCACTGCTTCCCCGACCGCCTTCTCGCGAATCCGCGCGATGAACTCCTTCACCACGCGAAAGTTCACATCGGCTTCCAGTAGGGCAAGCCGTATCTCGCGCAGCACCTCGTCGACGGTCTTTTCGTCCAGTCGCCCCTTGCCCCGAATGCGCTCAAAAATGCCCTGCAGCTTGTCGGTCAGGCTCTCGAACATGATGGGTTAAAGGATACCTGCCTTTGCCCCCAAGCCGACGGGTATAATCCCCGACGCTATGCGCAAGCGTCGTCGAAAGCCCTTCCAACGCTACTTCACAGTCGCCGAAGCAAACGCGCTCCTGCCCGAACTGCGGGTCAAACTGCTCCGCCTACAAGCGATGCTGCAACGACTGCGCGAGGAGTATCACGAAAGGGAGTTGGAACTGCTCCGACGGGAGCGTTCGAACGGCAAACATCCCGAATGGGGCGAGTCGAGCGTGGCACGCGAAATCCACAAAGCCGTCGACGAACTCCACAAGATGGGCGTGCTTATCAAGGACATCGATCAGGGCATAGTGGACTTCCCGCACCTGCGCGAGGGGCGCGAGGTACTGCTTTGCTGGCAGCTCGGTGAAGAGCGTGTGCAGTATTACCACGAGTTGGGGACAGGATTTCGGGCACGCAAGCCACTTTGGGAGGACTAAGCGATGCTCTGCGTGCGTGCGCCGGGACGGGTCAATCTTATCGGCGAGCATACCGACTACAACGACGGGTATGTGCTGCCTGTGGCGATTAGCCTCGAGACGCGCGTCTACGCCCGCCCGCGCGAGGACACGCACTGTGT
>JANXCK010000245.1 GCA_025060055.1 Fimbriimonadales bacterium
CAGTTCCATCGCGCGTTTGGAGTCAAACACGGCGCGTCCGCTCGCGGCGCCGGGCGAAGCGCCAAGCCCTTGCGCCAGCAGCGGATATTCGCCTGTAGCAAGGGCGCGCTCGTCCAAGTGGGGGTGCAGCAGCTGGTCTAAGTGGCTGGGCTGCACACGCAGGATCGCCTCATCGCGCCCAATCAGCCCTTCCTGTGCCATGTCGACGGCGATTTTCACGGCAGCGCGTCCCGTGCGCTTGCCCACGCGACACTGCAGCATCCACAGCCGCCCGCGCTCTACCGTGAACTCTAAGTCCATCATGTCGCGATAGTGGCGTTCCAGTCGGTCAGCGATTTCGAGGAACTGCTGGTACACTTCGGGCATCCGCTCGTGCAGCGCGCTCAGGGGTAGCGGGGTGCGCACGCCCGCCACGACATCCTCGCCTTGCGCGTTCGGCAAGAACTCGCCGTACAGCTCGCGCTCGCCCGTAGATGGGTTGCGCGTGAATGCCACGCCCGTGCCCGAGTCGTCGCCCATGTTGCCAAACACCATCGCCTGCACGTTGCACGCCGTGCCCAGGTCGTGCGGAATTTTCTCGCGCTCACGGTAGATTACGGCACGCTCGTTGTTCCACGAGCGGAACACCGCCTCGATCGCCATCTCCAGTTGCTGGTAAGGGTCTTCGGGAAACTCTTTGCCGTGCTCGCGCACGATCTGTTTGAACTCGCTTACCAGCTCTTGAAGCGCATCGGCAGGCACTTCGGTATCTTGCTTCACGCCCAAGCGGTGCTTGAGTGCCTCGAACCGCTCCTCGAACAGCCGTTTGGGGATGTCCATCACCACATCGCTGAACATCATGATGAAGCGGCGGTAGGCGTCGTACACGAAGCGGGGGTTGCGGGTGAGCCTTATCATCCCTTCAGCGGTGGCGTCGTTCAAGCCGAGATTCAAAATCGTGTCCATCATCCCAGGCATGGAGAACTTCGCCCCAGAGCGCACGGAGACCAGCAGCGGGTTGCTTGGGTCGCCGAACTTTTTGCCCATACGCCCCTCCACAACCTGCATCTTTTCGCGCACTTCCTGCATCAAGCCGTCAGGCAGGCGCATCCGTTTCAGGTAACCGCGGCACACATCGGTGGTAATCGTGAATCCGGGCGGCACGGGCAGTCCGATATTAGTCATCTCGGCGAGGTTCGCCCCCTTGCCGCCGAGTAAGTCGCGCATGTCTGCGTTGCCTTCCTCAAAAAGGTACACTCGCTTCATAATTGCCTCCTGTTGTGATGATGTGGATGACGGCGGCGTCGGTGTGTGCCCGCGCCGTTGGGGGCGAAGGGCTGGCTCAGCCCTGTGTATTATGGCATGTCAGGGGATGGCTTCGATGCACACCACTTCGATGCCATAATTTGGCTCGATGAAAATTGCGATTGCGGGAGCAGGTTATGTCGGCTTAGTCACGGGCGTGGTGTTCGCTGACTTGGGCAACGAAGTGATTTGCGTAGATATTGACCCCGCGAAAGTGGACGCCATCAACAAGGGGCAGTCCACTATCTACGAGCCGGGGCTGGATGAGCTATTGCAGCGCAACCTCGAGGAGGGGCGCATCACCGCGATGACTGACTTGCAACGGGCGACGCGTGAGGCGGAAGTTGTGTTTATCTGCGTCGGTACCCCTCCATCTGAGACGGGCGAGCCAGACCTAAAGCATGTAGAGGCTGCCGCTGCCGCCATCGGGCAAGCCCTCAACGGCTACAAGATTATCGTGAATAAGTCCACTGTGCCTGTAGGAACGGGCGACCGCATACGGCGGATTATTGAGCAGCATCGCCGAGAGCCACACGACTTCGATGTGGTCTCCAATCCTGAGTTCCTGCGTGAAGGCTCTGCGGTGCATGACACGCTGTATCCTGACCGCATCGTTATTGGCGCAGACAACCCCCGCGCCGCGATGAAAATCGTCGAACTGTACGCAGCGTTGGAGCGCCCGATGCTTATCACGAACCTCGCGACTGCTGAAATCATCAAGTACGCTTCGAACACCTTCCTTGCGCTCAAGATTTCGTTCATCAACGCGATTGCAGACTTGTGCGAGCGCACAGGTGCAGATGTGACGCAGGTGGCGAAGGCGATGGGTTACGACTCGCGCATCGGGCACGCCTTCTTGCAAGCGGGGCTGGGCTTTGGCGGTTCGTGTTTCCCCAAAGATGTGCAGGCGTTTGCGCACACGATGCAGCGGTATGGATTAGACCCCACGCTGTTCCAGCAGGTGTTGGCAATCAACGATGCGCGCCCTGTGCAGTTTGTGGAGCGGATGCGTGCGCGGTTGGGCGGGCTGCAGGGGCGCACGGTCGGCTTGCTGGGGCTGTCGTTCAAGCCCAACACCGACGACATCCGCGAGGCACGCTCGCTGGAGGTGATACGCCTGCTGCTGCAGGAGGGCGCGACGGTCAAAGCGTACGATCCCGTCGCCATGCCGCGCGTGCAAGCGATTTATCCTGCCGTGCTTTACTGTCGCAACGCCTACGAAGTCGCCGAGAACGCGGACGCGCTTGCGCTGATTACCGAGTGGAACGAGTTCCGTCAGCTGAACTTCGAGCGCATCCGCGACTCGATGCGCCAGCCGAACCTGTTCGACGGGCGCAACCTGTATGACCCGCAACGGATGCGCAAACTCGGCTTCTACTATTACGGCATCGGGCGCGCCGCCGAGAACAGCGAGTTCAAAACTGTGCTATAATAAGGCTGTTATGGCACGCAAGCGAGTCGCCTTGATTGTACCGCACAACAATCGCAACGACGAGGGCTACATCCGCGGGATGCGGGTCGCCCGACTGTGGCAGAACACGCTGCGCCTGTGGGGTGTGATTGATGCCGACATCATCGTCGCGGGCGATGTGACCAAAGCGTGGTTCAACGCGAACTACGACTTCGGAATCGTGCCCGCGCTGGATCGGCTGACTTATGCAATGCCCGTTTACGGCTGGGTGAACTACAGTCCTGGCGATAAGCCCATCTACTTTAGCGGCTACCACGTGCCTCAGAACACCGCAGGCACGCCTGCCACAGGAGTGTTGGGAATCGTCCCCATCGAGGGGACGACCACAGACCTCAAGCGCATCGGACGCCGCGCGATGTGGACAGGCTCTGGAATCAAGGTGCATATCGCTTCATACACTGCGCTTGCGAATAACGCCCTAAACGGCTTGAGGGTGGACACCACGAACCCGCATTTGCAGGTGCTACTCGTTCCTGACCCCGCGCTTTACCCGACGGCGAACTATGTTTACATCGCACGCTGGCACAATCGCTACTTTGTGCCCAGCGTGAGCGGTAACTTCTGGCGCTCGCCGTGGCTAATCCCGTGGATTATGGTCAACGAAGATGCCGACCCTGAGTGGAGCCGCCCGTGGAGTGCCGACATCGACCATATTGTCTCCGTTTCTGCCTCAATCGGCGTCAACTTCGACTACTATCTTCAGAGCGTGCAGTGGCTGCGCACCTTCTGTCTGCAGACGGGGCTGGTGGTGCAATGTGGTGCGACCACCAGCGCGCTCAGCCAGATACTCCCTACTTGGCCGTTTCTGCACCGCAACGCACGCAACTACAACGCGCAGATGCAACAAATCCATCAGATTATGGTAGCGGAGCAGCATCGCTGTTTCCCGATGTGCTTCCACGACCATGCCTGGACGATTGAAGACACGCGTGGCAGCGGGCGCGTCACCATTTTCACGAACCCGTATGGCACGTTTCGTGAGCTCAGCTCGCCTGCGGCGTTCCGCGCGCACTGGAAGGGCAGCACCGACGAGATGCGGCAGATGGGGTTCACGGATGGACACTGCGGCGCACACCGCTATATGAACTTCGCGATGAACCAATTTTCGGATCGCTACCTACGCTTCCTGCGTGATGAGACGCCGGTGCGCGCCGTGCGCCTCTGGTCAGGTAGCTGTATGGTAACACCCCACACCCGTATAATGTCGCCTGCCCCAAATAC
The DNA here is from genome assembly GCA_025060055.1 of Fimbriimonadales bacterium. Lineage (GTDB taxonomy): Bacteria > Armatimonadota > Fimbriimonadia > Fimbriimonadales > GBS-DC > GBS-DC. Next base: position 3,977 of record JANXCK010000245.1, read on the forward strand.
CCGCAACCCGCTGGAAAGGCGCTACGGAATCGAGATTATCGATTCCTACGACGCCATCTTCACAGATTTGGACACCACGCGAAATGTGCTGACCCGACAAAGTATTGCTATTCAGGGTGGCTATGGTACGGCGAGCGACGATCCTGCCATCATCTGGGCGCGCTCGCTGGGGCATCGGTTCGGCGAACTGATGTGGGAGAAGTGGCTGCGCAGCGGCGCCCTGCACTACCACCACGAGCTGGAAATGTCGACGGAGTATCCCAGCGTGGCGATGGATATCTACGAGGAGCTGCGCGCATGGCGGCAAATCTTGGCAGGTTGGATCTTCTTGGGCAGTGTCAGCGATATAGTCACTTGGCGCAATCGAGTGCGCTCAATGTAGGGCTAAGTCCAGCAGCGCGTCGGGCAGGCGGGTGGCTTCGTAAGCGCGTGCTGTAAGCGTGGCAGGATCAACCGCGTTGCGATCGAAACGGCGCGTGTCGGCGTTGTAGTGCCGTCGCACCTGCTCTGAGAGCCACCAGCGGCACGATTCCAGCCGCTGCGGTGCATCGGGCGAAAACACGCTCAGCACAAACGGCATCTCAAAACCTGCGGGGTTGTAGCCCATCGCGAACGGATTACTCCGTAGGGCACGCCGATGCGACGGCGAGTCTGCCCAGCGGATGGCGCGTTGCAGCTTCGGGGATTGCCAAAGCGGATGGTGGGGATACTGCTGTTTCAACAGCGCGAAGCCGTACAGCGTGAAGGCGTGGTAGCCCACCGATCGCTCCCGATAGGTGAACTCTGGGTACGGTTCAGGTCGGCGGAGGAGGCGACGCGCCCATGTGCGCACTGCGGGCGCAAGCCGTGCCCAGCGCCAGCGCAAATCCCGACGCCCCAGCGGAATCTGCATCCCCAGCAACCCGCATGGGGCAACTTCCAGATGCGCCTCGATGCGCTCCAGAAATCGTTGTAGGTGCGCATCAATCTCGCAGGGGCGCGGATGCGGTAGCAGCGACCCCACTGCTGCGAACCAGACCTGCTGGTTGAGCGTCGGATGCACGGCGCCGACCGTGCCATCAGGCTCCATCGCGTGCCAAAGCCCCAGCGTCTGCTCAAAAGAGTGCGCGAGCCAGAGCTGCTGGGCAACGGCGGCGTACTCTGGCGTCTGCAGCGTTGCCGAAGCGGTAATCAAGGCTTCTATTGCCCACGCCTGCCCAATCAGCCCGTTCCCACGCCCAAGATAATGCCACTCGAAGCAGACGAATCCCTTGCCATGCGGACGCGCCTCGTCGCTGAGCAGATAATCCGCCAGCGCGCGCACGCGTTCCCTGTAGGTGGCTTGATTGGTCTGCTGGTATGCCCACGCAAGCAGGTTGAGCCAGTGCGCGCTGTTGCGCACGCGCGTCTCAGGGTAGCCCCACGGCCCGTTGCGTCCCGCCTGAACGCCCTCAAACCCTTCGGCAAGGCGCAGCAGGAGTTCGCGCGTGGTCATCGGCGCGATTATACCTGCGCTTTATGCCATAATCGACTCCGTGTCGGAGCGCGAGGCGAGCGACTCGATCCGCCAGCAGGCGGTGCGCGGCGGCGTCTATCTCACCGTGCGTCGGGGTGTCTCGGTCATTCTGGGGTTGGTGGGGGTGCTGCTCCTGACGCGTATTGTCGGACCCGCTGCCTACGGCGTGTTCAGCGCGGCGCAGGGCATCTTCAACTACCTGCTGTTTGTGGGGCTGATGAGCGTCCACATTTACCTCATCCGCGCCGCAGGCGAGGGGGAACGCACGCTTTTCGATCAGGCGTTCTGGTGGCTGCTGCTTTTCAGCGGGGGGCTGGCGGTGCTTGCAGCGGGAGCTATCTTCGCCGTGGGCACGCTTTGGGTACGCACGGAAAACTTCGTGTCGGTCGCGCTGCTGCTGTGCGCGAACCTGCCTCTGACGGTGGTCAGCTATGTGCCGATGGCGATGCTGGAGCGCAAGATGGCTTACGGGATGGTGGCAAGCATCGAGGTTGTTTCCCAGCTGGCGTACTATGCGGTGGCGATTCCGCTGGCGTGGGCGGGCTACGGCGTGTGGTCGCTGGTGGCAGGGTTTTGGATAGGGCAGCTGGTTCTGCCACTGGGGTTTTTCGGCGCGACGCGCTACCGCCCGCGCTGGCAGTGGGACTTGCAAACCTTGCGCCCGATGCTTCGCTACGGGTTCACGCAAGCGCTGAGCGAGTGGCTCTACAACCTGCGCGAGCTGGCGCCCTCCGTCATTCTCCTGCCGCTGGCGGGCAAAGAGGCGACGGGCTATCTGGCGATAGCAATCCGATTTCTCACCATGCTGGGCTTCGTGCGGGAAGCAGCGGGACGGCTCGCGCTCTCGGTGTTCGCACGGGTGCAGCACGATTCGGCACGGCTCGCCCGCGCGGTGTCTGAGGCGATGCAGCTGCAGACGCTGGCGTTAGGCGCGTCGCTGAGCGGGTTCGCACTGGCAGCGCCGTGGGTCTTACCGATACTGTTGGGCGCCGCATGGGATGTCAGGGCGATTCTAACGGCGTTCGGCTGGGCGGGCGCACGGGTGCTGCTCTCCGCGCTGTTCGCGATTCAAGGCTCCGCGCTGATTGTTAAAGGCTACTTGTGGCTGATGCTGCGTGCCAATCTGGCGTATGCTGTGCTGTTTCTGGGGCTTTGCTACGGCGTGCTGCCATGGCTGCCCTTAGAGTATCGCCTTGTGGGATTTCTGATTGCCGATTTCGTCGCCCATCTGCCGACCTACTGGTACAAGCACTGGGGGATGACGCGCTTCGTGCAGCGCCCCGATTACGGCATAACCGTGTTGTGGAGCGTAGCGATGCTTTGTGCGCTGTTTGCGCCTCTGCTCGGCTATTGGCTCTACGGAGCGTCGGCGTTGCTACTGCTCAATCCGCTGAGTGTGCGACGCCTGCGGGAGTTGGCAGGTTCGCTGCGCGCTTTGCGCCCTAATCGCGCGCCGCGTGCCCGTTGACAGGATGGTAGGTACACTCTCTCGCATGCGCAAGGAGGGCTACTGCGCGTTTGGCGCAGCGCAGACGGCGAGCGCAGTTCGTGCGCTGCAAGCGCAGATGGACACGCTCTGTCCCAGCGATTTGCGGTCGCTGGAGACCGCTCTGGCACATGCGCATCGGCTCCAGACCTGCCTCACGCTGTTTCGCGCGTGCTACCCCAAGTCGCGCGTTAGGTTATGGAAGCATCGCCTGCGTCGAGTGATCCGCGCCCTGAACGCGCAGCGCGACCTGACGCGCCTGATAAAATGGGCGGAGTCGCTTGCGCCCCCGCGTGAATACACGGCGGGCGTGCGCCGCGCCGCGCTACGCCTGCGCCAACGCGCTGACGCGCTTGCGCAAACGCTCCAGCACGCTTGGGCACGCTGGCAGGCAAGCCGCGCCCCCAACGAAATTCTGGGGCTGTCGCGCCGCTGGCAGGAGTCGTTCGCCGATGAGCCGCCCGATGTCGCCTACGCAACGCGCCAGTGGACGCTGTTTCATCGCGAGCAGACATCGGCATTAGCGACGGACTCCGCCCAATCGCTGGAGGTGCGCTGTGGTCGCCTCCGCGCGTTGCTGGAAGGGGGCACACTCCTGCAGCCCCTGCTGCCCGACTGCACTCCGTGCGCGGAGGCGTCGAGCCTGTACGCTGCGTTGGAGCAACAACGCTTTCTGCGCAGTGCCCGCGCCACTCTGCAGACCCTCTTGGAGCAGGAGCCAGCGATGCAGTTGCGCTTGGCAGGGCATCTGCGCAGCTTCACACGCGTTCGGAATGGAATGGAGTGGCTGCTCACGCAGCTGGAGCATCTGCCTGCTTGGCAGGAAGATGAAGTATGAGGCGAAACCTATCTAACCGATGGCGGGGCGCGAAGCGGATGTGCTGATTGTTGGGGCGGGCATAGCGGGACTGGTCGCTGCGCACACGCTCCACGCGCACGGCAAGCAGGTTCTTGTGCTGGAGGCACGCGAGCGCGTCGGTGGGCGCCTCCTGCGCCACGAGGTCGCACCTAACTGCTGGATTGACTTGGGCGGGCAGTGGCTCGGTCCCACGCAGGATCGCGCCTACGCCCTTGCCAAGCGACTGGGGGTTTGCCTGTTTCCCACATATGCCGAGGGCGAG
>JANXCK010000250.1 GCA_025060055.1 Fimbriimonadales bacterium
TCGGTCTGGGGGCGATGGGTACTGTTGCGACGGCTCATTCGGGGCACGGAACAGCTGCAGCAGTTTGCCTTTCGCCACAGCGTAGACGGCACGGCGTGTGAGCGCAACCGCCTGTGGCTCCACCTCCAGCGTGCGTTCCCATGACGGACGCGAAACGCCCCAGCGGTAGACTCGCACGCGCCCACCGCGAGCCAAAGCTAACTCGTCACTTCCACCCACCGCGAATACCGTCACTGTGCCCTTCCACCTCTCCGAGTCGCAACTTGCGTAGATGACCGAATTATACACGGCGAGTCTTAACAAATTCTGAACACTTCTATGCCCAATATTCTGCGCAAATTCCGACATTTTAGGAACGCAGGCAGGTCGTAGTGCCGTCGGCAAGACGCCGACAGCGACATACGGTACGATGGCGTCCTCGCCACCGGGGTTCCGACGGCAAGATGCCGTCGCGCCGTAGCGTCGGCGTCGCACCGACGAGTGTGGCACGGGCATCTTGCCCGTGCATCCGTAGCATGGACAGCCGTGTCCGTGCGTTGGGGCTTGGACACGACTGTCCGAGCCACAGGTGCTTGGGCGGGATGCCGACGCCCCTGCGTGGCACGGGCTTCCAGCCCGTGCGTCCGTAGCACGGACAGTCCTGTCCGTGCCTGTGCTTGGACAAGACTGTCCAAGCCACGGGTGCTTGGGCGAGACGCCCAAGCCACACTCGTCGGCAGGGACACTGGCGCGACGCATCAACGTTAAAAACAGCCTTTCAGACGGTCTTTGGCTCTCAGGTATACTTCCTCTCGCTATGGCAGTGGCGGTGGTCTTTCCAGGGCAGGGTGCGCAGCGTCCAGGGATGGGACGCGAACTGTACGAGCGCAGCGCCGCCGCGCGTGAAGTGTTCGAACTTGCCAGCCAGTTCGCAGGACGCTCCTTCACGGAACTCTGCTTCGAGAGCGACGAGGAGACCCTCAAGCGCACCGAAAACGCGCAACCCGCGCTGCTGGTAACCTGCTACGCAGCGTGGGCAGCGTTGCGTGAGGCAGTGCCCGAGTTCAAGCCCGATTTCATAGCAGGACATAGCGTGGGCGAATATCCCGCGCTGGCAGCCTCAGGCGTGTGGACTTTCGAAGAGTCGCTCTACTGGGTCGAGCAGCGGGCGAAGGCAATGCACAAGTTGGCGCATCAAGTGCCCGGCACGATGGCAGCCGTGATTGGGCTGAGCGGGGAGCAGGTGGAATCGGTCTGCGAGCAAGTGCATCAGGCGCTGGGTGAGTTCGTGATGCCCACGAACTACAACGCGCCAGGGCAGGTCGTGATTTCGGGCACGCTACGGGCAGTGGAGGTGGCTTCCGAGCGGCTCAAAGAGGCAGGCGCACGACGCATCGTGCCCTTAGCCGTGTCGGGCGCGTTCCACTCGTCCATCATGCAGCCTGCTGCCGACCTGATGACCGACGCCTATCGCGAAGCGAACTTCCACAAACCGCTCTACCCGTTCTTCTCCACCACCGAAGTACGCCTGCTCAACGACCCAGAGGAGTTGCGTTATGTGATGGGACAGCAAATCGCTCGCCCCGTGCGCTGGCAGCAGAGCGTCGAGGCGATGCACGCCCTCGGCGCAGACACTTTCATCGAGCTGGGCGTGGGCGATGTGCTATCGGGACTCATCAAGCGCATCGTGCCCACCGCGCGTACGCTCCGTGTGGTAGACTCTAAGACCTTAGACGAGACCGTTGCGTTTGTGCGAGGCGAGGCTGTATGACAATTTGCTTGGAAGGGCGTGTGGCGCTCGTCACGGGCGCAGGCAGAGGGATTGGCAAGGCGGTCGCGCTGACGCTGGCACGCGCAGGCGCCAAGGTCGTTGCGCTCAGCCGCACCGCAACGAACGCCCAAGAAACCGCCCATGCGATTGAGCAAGCAGGGGGGCAAGCCCTCCCCTTCAGCGGCGATGTGGCGGACCCCGCGACAGTCGAAAGCGTAATTGAGCAGGCGCTCCAACACTGGGCGCGGCTCGATATCTTGGTAAACAACGCAGGCATCACGCGCGACGCACTGCTGCTGCGCATGAAAGATGACGACTGGGATACCGTGCTGCAAACCAACCTGAGGGGTGCGTTTGTGTGCACTCGCGCCGCGCTCAAGCCGATGACGCGCCAACGCTGGGGCAGGATCGTGAACATCAGCTCTGTGGTCGGGCTGACGGGCAACATCGGGCAAGCCAACTACGCCGCGTCCAAAGCGGCGCTGATTGCGTTCACCAAGACCGTCGCGCTGGAGATGGGCAGTCGCAACATCACCTGCAACGCGATTGCACCCGGACTCATCGAGACCGATATGACCCAAACGCTTCCAGAGTCGGTGCGCGAGCACGCCCTGCAACGCATCCCGCTCAAACGCTTCGGCAACCCCGACGAAGTCGCGTATGGGGTACTCTTTCTATGCAGCGAGTTTGCCTCGTACATCACGGGGCAACTGTTCGTAATCGACGGCGGTCTGACCGTCGGAATCTGAAAGGCGCGTTCGCCCCCACACCAGCGAAGGCGCCGCAGTGAATCAGGAGGTAGACCAGGATGAATCAGGAAATCTTCGAGCGTGTGCAGAAAGTGATCGTGGAGCAACTCGGCGTCGATGAGAGCGCAGTGACCCCTGAGGCGAGCTTCATCGAGGATTTCAACGCCGACTCGCTGGACTTGGTAGAACTGGTGATGGCGTTCGAGCAGGAGTTCGATGTCTCTATCTCGGAAGAGGAGTCGGAGCAGGTGCGCACAGTGGCGGACGCTGTGCGCCTGCTGAGCGAGAAGCTGCAGATGGAAGAGTAGGCGATGCGTCGGCGCGTTGTGGTCACGGGAATCGGGCTGGTGACGCCGCTGGGGCTGGGCAAGGAGGCGTTCTGGGAGGGCTTGACCCTGCCCCGCCGCGTGATCGGTCCCATCACGCGCTTCGACGCCAGCGGGTTCAGCACGCGCATCGCCGCCGAAGTGAAAGAGTTCGATCCGACGCAGTTTATGGAGCGCCGAGACGCTCGGCGCGCCTCGCGGTTCATCCAGTTCGCGATTGCCGCCACCACGCTCGCGTTGCAAGATGCCCAACTGGCAATCGACGACGCGAACCGCGAGCAAATCGGCGTGCTGATTGGCTCTGGAATCGGCGGTATCGACTACATGGACTCGCAGGTACGCATTCTGGATCGTCAGGGTCCAGAGCGCGTCAGCCCATTCCTGCCCGTGATGATGATTAGCGACATGGCGTCGGGCATGGTCTCGATTCACTTCGGTCTCAAGGGACCGAACCTGTGCGCAGTGACAGCGTGTTCGACGGGCGCGGATGCGATTGGGCTGGCGATGCGCCTGATTCAATATGGCGACGCGGAAGTGATGTTGGCGGGCGGCTCGGAAGCAGCAATTGAGCCGATTGGCGTGGCGGCGTTTTGCGCGGCGCGGGCGATGTCCACGCGCAATGATGACCCTGAACACGCCAGCCGCCCCTTCGATGCCGAGCGCGACGGCTTCGTGATGGGCGAGGGCGCGGGCGTGCTGGTGCTGGAGTCTTTGGAACACGCGCAGGCGCGCGGCGCTCCCATCTATGCCGAGCTGCTCGGCTACGGCATCACCGCCGACGCCTACCACGTCACACAGCCCGACCCCGAAGGCGAGGGCGCTCTGCGCGCAATGCGCAAAGCCCTGCACGACGCAGGATTACAGCCCACAGACATCCACTATATCAACGCGCACGGTACCTCCACACGCTACAATGACGCTATTGAAACGCTGGCTATCAAGCGACTGTTTGGCGAGTACGCCTATCGGCTGCCCGTCAGCTCCACCAAGTCTGTAACGGGGCATTTGCTGGGCGCAGCGGGCGCTGTGGAAGCCGCGGCGTGCCTGCTCGCGCTGCAGCACCAAACCATCCCGCCCACCATCAACTACGAACATCCCGACCCAGAGTGCGACCTGGACTATGTGCCCAATCAGCCGCGCCCCGCGAACTTACGCTATGTGATGACCAACTCCTTCGGCTTCGGCGGGCATAATAGCGTGCTGGTGTTTGGAAAAATTGGGGCGTAACGCCGTCGTGGGTTCGAAGGGCGTCAATCCTGTACGGCTGAAGCCGTTCCTGTGCAAACCAAGCCCGCCTACGCGGGCTAATAAGTGCCTCCAAGATTAACAAGATTAAATCGTCTCTGAATGCGCTGGTAGGGCGCGGGAACCGCGCCCGTACGGACGAGGTCTCCTCACTCGGTTACAGCTCCCCGCGTTTCCTGCCCAAAAGGAACGATTTCACACTGGAGGCACTTAAGTGCCTCAGACGATTTCACCTGTGAAGCACTCACCAATCGGCGTTTCAAGTGGTGCTGTCGTCGGCGGGGACGCCGACGCTACGTGGAGCGCGCGTGGCATCTGCGTCTTGTTGACGAACTGGGTCGTTTGAAACGCCGATTGGTATAAGCAGGGTCTCCTCGCTTCGTTCGCTCCTAAGGCATCAACCTGCAATTTCCCCTTGCTCTTGCCGAAAATCGGCATGGAATGCGTATCTTGGTGGTGGACGACGAGCCGATGGTACAACTGCTGCTCCGTCAGGCGCTGGCAGATGAAGGGCACGAAGTGGAGATTGCGCCTAACGGCGTTGCGGCGCTGGAACTGCTGACCCAGCGCAACTACGACTTGCTCTTCACCGATATCCACATGCCACGCAAGAGCGGTATCGACCTTGTGCGCGCCCTTCGCCAACAAGGTGAGCGCATTCCTATCGTCGTGATGGACAGCTACCCCGATTTGTTTGCGGAGAGCGAGGTCGGCGCAGAGGCGTTCGCCCTGCTTGCGAAGCCCTTTGACCTGTGCGAGGTGCGCCGCGTTCTCCGAGAAATCGAGTTTGCCCTCACCCCCGACGCCTCTCCCGCACCGCAGGAGAGGGGTGCAGCTGCCCCTCTTTCCCACGCAATAAGCGAGGGCGCAGGGAGATGAGGGCTGAAGCGAGGTGACACCCGATGCGTATTCGCTGGAGTTTCACTGTGGCTGGCGTTCTTGGCGCTGTTGCGATGTGCTATTCGCAACGCACTTCTGAGACCGCCGAGTGGCTGTTTGCTGACCCCCAAGAAGTGGTCAAAACCGCCACACGCACGGAGCGCCCCGTCGCCGAATCGTTTACCACTGTGCGCGTGCTAACCCGCCGCGAAATCGAACTCAGTGGCGCCCAGACCATTCAGGAGCTGCTGGAGCGGATGGTGGTGGACTTCGAGGGGCAAGAGTCGTCGCAGCACCGTTTTCTCAGTATGCGTGGCGCCTACAGCGCGTCGGAGTTCAACGAGCGCATGCTGTTCTTGCTGGA
>JANXCK010000264.1 GCA_025060055.1 Fimbriimonadales bacterium
TTGTAATCGGGGTCGCTGAAGACCATGTCCACCGACCTATCGGGCAACTGGCGCATCAGCTCCATCACATCGCCCAGATAAACCGTATTTATCAGGTGTTCAGGTATTGCCGTCATCGCTCCCTACCTCTGTTGCAGGTGATATTCCGCCTTCCTCTGTGGCATCGAAGGGGTTGCTGAAGCGGAATAGTCGTGCTACGCGCCTGATACCCATCGGGATTCAAGCGCAACAGTGCCCTCACCCCCAGCCCCTCTCCCGCAACGTGGGAGAGGGGAGTCAAGTTCCCCCTCTCCCACGCGGTGGGAGAGGGGGGCAAGGGGGTGAGGGCAAATGAAGCATTTGAAACCCCGACTGGTATAACATCTTCGTTTGTGAAAACTAAGCAGCTCTTGTCCCTGCGGAGGCACTCTTTGAAGAGCCTCCGCAGCACTTCCTGCTTGCGCGACAACGGCTGAGCTTGGTTAGGCATCGTAGCCTTTTGGATGTTTCAGGAACCACTGGTAGGCATGCTCAATCATCGTCTCCAGCGCGGGGTAGCGCGGGGTCCAGCCGAGTTCGCGCTGCGCTTTTTCCGAAGATGCCACCAGTCGCGCAGGGTCGCCGGGACGGCGCGCGGCGTAAATCGTCGGAATCGGCTTGCCCACCACGCGCTCAGCAGCGCGAATCACCTCCAGCACCGAGTAGCCTTGCCCGTTGCCCAAGTTGTATACGGCACTGGACACACCTGACCTAAGCCGTTGCAACGCCAAATAGTGCGCCTCACACAAATCCCACACGTGCACATAGTCGCGAACGCACGAGCCGTCAGGCGTGTCGTAGTCCGTGCCGAACACAGCAATTGACTCGCGTCTGCCCAGCGCGGCGAACAGCGTCAGCGGAATCAGATGCTCTTCAGGGCGATGGTCTTCGCCCAGCTCGCCTTCGGGGTCTGCACCCGCTGCGTTGAAGTAGCGCAGCGCGATGGAGCGTATCCCATACGCTTGCCCATACCAGTGTAGCATCCCTTCCATCACGCGCTTCGTCTCACCGTAGGTGTTGGTCGGGTTCAGCGGGTGGGTCTCGGGGATAGGGATTTCTGTCGGCTCGCCATACACCGCCGCCGTCGACGAGAAGATAATCTGCTGCACGCCGTGCAGGCGCATCGCTTCCATCAGGCGTAGGCAGCCCAGCACGTTGTTATCGTAGTACTTGGCGGGGTCGCGCATCGATTCGCCCGCGAAGATGAACGCGGCAAAATGCATTACGCACTCGATGTCGTGCTTGCGGAACATGCGATTCAGCGTGTCGGGGTCGCGCAGGTCGCCCTCTTCGATGATACCGCCTACCAGCGCGCCTCGATGCCCTGTGGAGAAGTTGTCCAGCACAACAACCCGCTCGCCTTTGTGGAGCAGGTACTTCAGCATATGCGAGCCGATGTAGCCCGCGCCACCAATCACCAAAATCATGCGAAAGAGTGTACCTGGCGGTATAATCCTATCTGATGCAGTTTTTGCTGAAGTGGCTGCTGTTTGCGGTGGCGCTGCACCTGACTTTCTGGAGTGGCAGTGCGCTGGGGCTGGACATGCGCCCCAGCCCGCACTGGCAAGATAATCTGGTGATGGCGCTGTTGCTGGGGCTGGTGAATGCGTCGCTCAGGCGCGGAGTCAAGCTGGCTCTGCTTCCTTTGAACTGCCTCACACTGGGCATCGCGGGACTGCTGGTGAACACGCTCCTGTTTTGGGCGGTGTTCGCGCTTGCGCCGTTCAACTTTCGCGTGGGCAACTTCTGGGCGGCGCTGTATGGCAGCATCGTGCTGGGCATCATCAACGGGCTGCTGAGCGGTGTGCTGCTGCGTGAGGATGAGCCGAAGAAGCGGAGGTAAGCGTGCTGGGGCAAATGCTGCGCGGGTTAGCCCTCTGGATTGGACTGTATGTGTTGCTCACGGGAGCGCACATGGGCGTCCTGTACGGAATCAACGCGCTGCGCGCGCGCTATGAGACCGTCTTAGAAACACGCTTAGGCGCGGAAGCCGTCGATCGCGAGCCGCCCTACAGCAACGGTGAGCGGCTCATCGTGGCGTTCGACATCCAGCCCAGTGTTTATTGGCTGGAGTCGCTGGGCATGAGCGCGCTGATGAGCCTTATCGTGGCGCTTCTAATAGCGCTGGCCTCGTCGGTGTTTCGCAACCGACGCGCGATAAAACTCACTCTGGTCGCGCTGGGGGCGAACGGGATAGTGTTCTACTTTTTCGTGCTGCTGAGTGAGCAGCTGTTTGCGGGGTATCTGCTGGGGCGTCCCGTGTCGGCGGTGGCGCCCGCGCTGCTGGTTGGCTTGGTGCAAGGAACGATTAGCGCACTGGTGCTGGGGGGTGGCAAAAGCTGAGCATTTCGGGACGGTTCGTGGTGGTCTCAGGCGTGTCGGGCGCAGGTAAGACGCTCGCGCTGCAGACGCTGGAAGACATCGGCTATTTTTGCATCGACAACCTGCCGCCGTCGATGCTGGAGGCGTTGCGGACGCGCGTGCAGGCAGGGCAGCGCGTGGCAGTGGTGGTGGACACACGCGCGGGCGAGCCACTGGAACACGCGGAGGCGAGCCTGTTGCAGATGAAACGCGACGGGCTGCCCGTAGAGGTTTTGTTCTTAGACTGCGCAGACGAGGTACTGATTCGCCGCTTCAAGGAGACGCGCCGCCCGCACCCGCTGGCGACTCTTGAGCCGAGCCTGCCTGAAGCGATTCACAAAGAGCGCGTGCTGCTTGCCCCGCTTAGAGCGATTGCCGACCAGACCGTAGACACTACGCTCTTTCGCCCGCACAATTTGCGCGAGGCGATACGCGCCCTGTACGGGGAAGCCAAGGCATGCTCGCCGCTGCGGGTGCGCGTGGTCTCGTTCGGGTTCAAGTACGGCGTGCCTGCGGACGCCGATCTCGTGTTCGATGTGCGCTTCCTGCGTAATCCGCACTATGTGCCCAAGCTCAAGCCCAAGCCAGGCACAGACCCCGCCGTGCGCGAGTATGTGCTGAGCGATGTGGAAACGCAGGAGTTTCTGGAACAGGTGCGAAATTTTCTCGCGTACCTGTTGCCGCGTTATGAACGGGAGGGCAAGGCGTACCTCACGGTCGGGCTGGGCTGCACGGGAGGGCGGCATCGTTCGGTAGTGTTAGGCGAGGAGTTGGGCGCGTGGTTCGCTGCGCAGGGCTATCGCGTGGCGGTGGAGCATCGCGACGTTGCGCGTGGGGAGGCGTAAGATGGCAGATGGACGATGGCGTTGGCTGCTGCCAGGAATGCACGTGAAGCGCTGGCTGGCGCTTTCCAGCGTCGGCTTGCTGGTTGCGCTGCTGGGCGTGTGGGTGGGACTGGACGGTGCGCCAGCACGATGGCTCGATCGGCTCCACAGCGTGCTGGATGCGCGAATCGACGCGCTGACGACGACTCCACGCGCAGCGCAGGCGACGCGCTGGGGGCTGGGGCTTGCGCTCGGCGCGCTGGGGCTGGGCATCTGGTGGTGGGGACTGCGCCGCGCATGGCGCACGCTGGTCGGTATTCTGCAGCCGCGCGCGAGCGGACGCGTCTGGGATGTGCTGGCACGCTACGCCCTGATGGCGCACGGCAGGCGCGTGGTGGTCATCGGCGGCGGCACAGGGCTATCCACCATGCTGCGCGGCATCAAACGCTACACCGCCAACATCGTCGCAATTGTGACTGTGACCGACGACGGCGGCTCGTCGGGCAAGTTGCGACAAGAACTTGGTATCTTACCTCCGGGCGACATCCGCAACTGCCTGATTGCCCTCGCGGACGCCGAAGGCGTGATGACTGCCCTGCTGCAGCATCGCTTCAAAGACGACGCGGGCAACCTCAGCGGGCACTCGGTGGGCAACCTGCTGATTGCCGCGATGACCCAAATCAAAGGCGACTTCGAGCAAGCAGTTCAGGAAATCGGCAAAGTGCTGGCGATTCGCGGGCGCGTGCTGCCCTCCACCTTGAAACATGTGAACCTTCGCGCGGAGATGGAAGACGGAACCTGCATCGAGGGCGAGACGGCGATTGTGGCGTATCCTGCACGCATCCGACGCATGCACCTCGCGCCGCCCGATGTAGAACCGCCCCAGGAGGCGGTCGATGCCATCAAACAAGCCGACGTGGTGGTGCTGGGACCTGGCAGCCTGTTTACCAGCGTGATTCCGAACCTGCTTGTGCGCAAAATCGCCGATGCGCTCCGCACAACGGACGCGCTGCGAATCTATGTGTGTAATGTGATGACGCAGCCAGGCGAGACCGACGGCTTCACGGCATCCGACCATGTGCGGGCGATCGAAGCGCACGCGGGCGGACGCGTGTTCGACTATGTGCTGGTGAACAACGCCACCCCTGTGCCCGAACTGCTGGAACGCTACCGCGCCAGCGGACAAGACCTTGTGCTGCCCGATGTCGACCGCATTCGTCAGATGGGCTACAAGGTGATTACGGGCAACTTCATCAGCCAGAGCGACTATGTGCGCCATGACCCAATCCGCTTAGCCGAGGCGATTTTGCGCTTGGCGAAGTAAAGCCGTGCTGTCGCCTCTGCTGGCAGGAATCGGCGCCCTTCGCGCGAAATCCCCCACGCAGGAGGGAGAACCATGTTGGTCACTACACTGCCCGAAGTGCCAGGCTATCGGATTGCGAAGGTGCTGGGCGTTGTGAAAGGAAACACCGTGCGTGCAACGCACTTTGGCAAGGATTTCTTGGCAGGACTGCGGCAGATTGTCGGCGGCGAGTTGAAGGAGTATACCGAGATGCTTTCGAACGCGCGGGCGGAATCGGAGCGGCGCATGCTGGAGGAGGCAGCGCGGCTGGGTGCGAACGCCATCGTGAATGTACGATTCGTCTCAGGCAACATCACCGCCAACGCCGCCGAAATCCTCGTATACGGCACGGCGGTTGTAGTAGAACCAGCGCAGCCAGAGGGTTGAAGCCGTGCGCTTGCAGGGGCAAATCGCGTGGATTACAGGCGCGGCGCAGGGCTTGGGCGAGGCGCTGGCATATCGATTCGCTCAGGAAGGGTGCGCTGGTCTCGCACTCAGCGACATTCAGAGCGAGAAACTCGATGCCGTCGCCGCCGCGATACAGCGACAGTACCCTGCTTGCAGTGCGCTCTGCCTGCCCTGCGATGTGCGCTGCGAGGATGCAGTTGCCCAAACTGTCCAGCGGATTGCTCACCAGCTCGGCAGGCTGGACATCCTTGTCGCGAACGCGGGGGTGATTCACTCCGCCGAGCTGACGGAGATGAGCTTAGAACAGTGGCAGTGGCAGCTTGAGGTGAACCTCACAGGCTATTTCCTGTGCGCTCGCGAGGCAGCAAAGCTGATGAAACCTCAGGGTAAGGGCGTCATTATCCAAATCAACTCCAAATCGGGCTTGAAAGGCAGCTATAAGAACTGCGCCTATGCTGCCAGCAAGTTCGGCGGGATTGGGCTAACGCAGAGTATCGCGATGGATTTGGCGCCTTATGGCATTCGCGTCAACGCCGTGTGCCCTGGCAACCTGCTTGACTCGCCGATGTGGCAAGAGACGCTGTTTACGCAATACGCGCACAAATGGGGCTTGCCCGAAGAGGCTATCCGCCGCTACTACGAGGCGCAGGTTCCGCTGGGGCGCGGCTGTACCTACGACGATGTGTGCAACCTTGTCGTGTTTTTGGCGTCGGACGAAGCCAGCTACATCACGGGCGAGGCGTACCGAGTCGCCGGCGGGCAACTGTAGCGAGCGCACCTGACTATGCCTCATCGGGTGGGTAAAAAGCGTCGCGGTAAAGCCGTATCTGCACAGGCAACACAGTCATATCGACCACCACCACATCGAATCGGCACTCGCGAAACTGCAGTTGGGGGTTCTCGTGAATGAACCGCTGCGCGAGTCGGGCGAGTTGGGCTTGCTTGCGCAGGTCGATGCTCTCCTCGCCGACACCGTAAGTCAGCGTGCGGCGCGTCTTGACTTCGACGAACACCAGCGTGTCGCCTTCCAGTGCGATAAGGTCTATCTCGCCCGTGCGTTTGCGCCAGTTGCGGGCAAGAAGCCTATACCCCTGCGCCTGCAGGTAGACCGCTACTGCGTCTTCACCACGACGCCCAACCTGTGTACGGTTCATCCGCTCACCGTAGCACGGACAGTCTTGTCCGTGCCAGTGCTCGGACACGACTGTCCAAGTCGCGCCCGTCGGCGGGACGCCGACGCTACGAACCGCTTGGGCGAGACGCCCAAGCCACGAAAGCTTACTCCCCAACCGCGCCGAAGTTGAGCAACACGAGCAGCAGGTCGGCATCATTCACGACGCCGTCGCCGTTGAGATCGACTGTGGCGTTGTTCGTGCCGAAGTTGGACAGCACCTGCAGCAGGTCGCCGTCGTTGATGCGGTTGTCGCCGTTTACATCGCCGAGTGTAAGGATTAGATCCAGGTCGCTCACGCCAGGGTAGCGCATGCGAGCGTTCGCGACGCGCTTGAACAGCGTGCCCTGTGCCCGCACTGCAAGGTCATAGTAGCCAAGATAGTTGAAGAAGCTCACCGTGAAACCGCCGAAGCTGTCCAGCGTCCCTGTGCGGGAGGCGAGCGCGGTAGTGCCACCGCGCGGGCGCAGCACAACCTCTACAGCGCGTCCGTTATAACTGCCCCTGTAACCCTCCATATACACATATCCGCGTACGGGCACTGTGAGCGCCTTCTCCACGGATGCCCTCAAGTTGATAATCCCGCGGGCGACATAGTCCACCGGTGTTGCCGTGCTCTCGATTAGATCGCGCACAGCGCGAGCGCGTGCCACCGAGCGATCGGTGGGGCTATCGGCGACCAGCGCGTACAGCAGCGCTGCCTGCGCCGTCACAAACGGCGCAGCGTAGGAAGTGAAACCGCCACGATCGCGCGCGTAGCTATCGTTGCTGTCTCTGGTCGTGGAGTAGACATCCCCGCTTGGCGCAGCGACATCGACCCAACTGCCATAGGTGGATGGGCTGGAGCGCGTTCCGTTCAGATTACACGCAGCTACCGCGATGCACACAGGAAACCAAGCGGGGTAGAACGGATTGGTGTTGGCTTCGTTGCCTGCCGCCGCGACAATCACGACGCCCGCGTTCCACGCGTTGTTCAGCGCACTCTGGACGGCACTGCCCAAGTTGTTGCGCGAACCAAGACTCAGATTGATGACATGTGCCCCCTGCGCTACGGCGTAGCCAATCGAGTCGAGCAGGTCGCTTAGGAAGCCAGATCCTGAGTCGGTGAATACCTTCACGGGCAAAATCTTGCCGTTGGGTGCGACTGCTGCCACACCACGACCGTTGTTCGTCGCCGCCCCTGCGATGCCCGTCACGAAAGTGCCATGTCCGAACGGGTCGTTGGGCGAAGCATCGTCGTTGCCGAAGTCGTAGCCGGGTAGCAGGCGCGGCTGCAGGTCTAAGTGGTCTAAGCGTGCGCCTGTGTCCAGAATCGCCATGATGAAATTCTCATCGCCGCGCCAGAGCGCCCACGCCTGCGGCGCGTTGATAAACGGCAACGCAGGTTGCTGGGCAAACAGCGGGTCGTTCGGTATCCAGTCGCTGGCAAGCTCTATCCGCCAATTCGGCTCAGCAAACTCAAACCAGCCTGACTTTTGGAGTTGTGCTGCCACCTTACGCATGTCTGCATACGGATTGAACTGCCACAGTTCATAGTCGTAATACTTACCGCGTTCTACCAGTTGCGCGCCAGCGACCTGTCGTGCCCACGCGCGCTGGGCAGGCGTAATGACCCCGCGAAACTGCACAATAACCTGTCCCGGCGCGTATTCAAGCGGCGAGGTCTCAAGACGACCGCGCAGCCCATACTGCGCCAAAGCCTGCCCGAAACTTACACACAGTGCAAAGCCCAAAAGAGCCGTACCTCTCATAGCCCCAATTATACATCGACTTGCGATGAGGCGGGTCTAAGGCGGGACACTGACGCTATGGGTGCGCTCTGCGTCGCGTCGGCGTTGCGCCGACGCTATACGGCGTCTGCTAAGCCGATTGGTAAGTGCCTCAAATATGAAATCGTCCTGTTTTGGGCGCGTTGAGAACGCGCCCCTACAGAGCGTTTTAGGTAGGGGCGGGTTCTCAACCCGCCCTGCAGAACCGTCATGCCCTTCCTTATCGGGACGCGGAATTCCTGAAACCTTTTCTTCCCGTCTTTATCGGGGTCGTACCGCAACACCTTGAACTTAACTTCCTCCAACATCTTTCACCTCCTAAGCGTTACCAAGAAGATGTGCTATGACGATGGTCCGGGTGCCGTAGACGACTACCACGGCCGCGGCCGCGATGACCACCGCGTTGAGAAGTTTCAAGTAGGTAGGGCCTTGGTGAAGCTCCGAGAGGATGGTTCTGAGGCCGTTGAATCCGTGGAAGGCGACGAGGACGAGAAGCGCTTGGAGGGTTGCGGCGAGGAAGAGGTTTCGGTAGACGGCGATGACGGAGAGGGGGTGGCCGTCGAAGGACATGCTGGCTTCGTAGGGGCTGAGGAGGAAGACG
>JANXCK010000188.1 GCA_025060055.1 Fimbriimonadales bacterium
TTCCAGTCGCTTCTGAGCAAACGCCTTACGCTCCTCCAGTGAGGCGTCTTGCAGCCAGAAAAAATTGCGCACAGCTCGGGGATAGTGCAGCGGGTTGCGTCGCACGAACTGCTCGCCGAACTCCAGCCCCTTGAGGTACTCACCGAGCCGTTTTGTCCACGCGCTCATCGCCCCCAACCGCCTCCAGCGTAATCCGAGTATTCGCAATCGCCCACTCCAGTGGGATGGGCATTTCGCTGCCCGTTTTCACGGCTTCGACGAACGCCTGCAGCTCGTTTTTGTGCCCTTTGTCTTGCCCCAGCGACTTGTGAACGGTCTTCTTGCCCCCCGCAACAAGTTCTAACTCGCGAAAGTCGCGCAGAATCGCGCTGCGTCCCGCGCCATGCACTTCCAGATACTCTTTGGGCACGCTGGGGTCGCCTGTGGTGAGGTAGTACAGAACGCCGATGGAGCCATCTTCAAACTCAATCACCAGTTGTGCCGTGTCGGGTTCGTAGCTGCGCAGGTGGGCGGCGCACACGCGCTTGGGCAGCGCATTCGCAAGGAACATCATCACATCGATAAAGTGGCAGCCTTCGCTGACCACGCGCGAACCGCCTTCGGGCGTGGCGCGCATCCAGTGCCCCTGCTCCAGCGGTCCTGCGTTCACGCGATAGAGCATGCTCAGCGGCTCAGTACGGTTCTTGAAATGCTCGGCAATCTGGCGCACGAAGGGCGAGAAGCGACGATTGTAGCCCACCAGCACGCGCCCGCCCGTTTCCTGATAGACGCGCTCCACCTCTGCAAGCTGCTCAAAGGTGATTGCAAGCGGTTTCTCCAAGAAGGCGGGTTTGCCCGCCTGCATCGCGCGGATGGCGTAGGGCGCGTGGGTGTCGTGGCGCGTGGCGATGAGAACCGCGTTAATGTCCGGGTTGTCAAAAATCTCGCTGGGGTCGCTGGCGGCGAACTGGAAGCCGAACTTGTCGGCGACGCCTTTGGCAGTGTAGCCGCGCGCCGTGCAGACGCCCACCAGCTCCACATCCGCGATGCCCTGCAGGATAGGCAGCAGCGTGCCTGTGGCGAAGTTGCCTGCGCCGATCACGCCAAGCTTCACTTTAGCTTGCTTGGGCGCAGCGGGTTTGCGAGAGGGCACGCGGCGCGCTACTTGCGTCTGCTGCGGGTATTCAATCAACGCGCCGATGACCTTGCCCCCTTCGGGGCTTGTTAGCAGGTTATACGCCTCCGCCGCGCGCTCGATGGGGTAGCGGTGCGTAATCAGCGGCTCCACCTGCACCTTGCCCTCAGCAAGCAGGCGCAAAAACTCGCGCATGTTCTCGCGCTCCGTCCAGCGCACATAACCGATGGGGTAATCGATGCCCATCTCTTCGTACACGGGGTCATAGCGCCCCGGTCCGTAGGAGCGCGAGAGCAGCACCGTCAGTTCTTTTTCGTAGTAGAGGCGTTGGGGCACATCCATCTTCAGCAGCCCCACCACCACTACCTTGCCCCGATCGCGCGCGACTTCGCCTGCCAGTTCGATGGGGTCGTTGGTGCTGCCCCCCGCAGAGAGCATCACGATGTCCGCGCCGCAGCCGTGCGTGAAATCGCGGATTAGCCCCACCACATCGTCAGAGCGCAGAGCGACGCGGTCTGCGCCGAGCTGCTGCGCCAGCTCACACCGCGCCGAGTTCACATCGATGCCGAACACGCGCGCACCTGCGGCTTTGAGCAGTTGCACGGTGAGCAATCCCACCAGCCCCAGCCCGATGACGACTACACTGTCGCCCAGTTGGGGGCTTGCCTGTCGCACGCCGTGCAGGGCAATCGCGCCGACGGTGGTGAACGCTGCGTGTTCGTAGGGCACACCGTCGGGGATGGGCACGACAAGGTTCTGTGGCACACACACGATTTCGGCATGGTGGGCGTGTTCCGCCCCCGCACACGCCACGCGGTCGCCCACCTGAATGCCTTCCACCTCGCTGCCGACGGCGATCACCTCGCCTGCACAACTGTAGCCCAGGGGCGAGGGAGCTTCCAAGCGTGCAGAAACCTTTCGGTAGGCTGCACCCAGACCTTCTGTACGCAGAGTCTTCAGCACTTTCTTCACAAGGTCAGGGCGAGCACGCGCCTTGCCCAGCAGGCTCATCTTGCCTGTCTCGACCTTCATGCGCTCCGTGCCCGCGCTAATCAGCGAGAATCGGTTCGCCACCAGCACCGCCCCACTACGCAACGCAGGGGCAGGCACATTATCTACCTTCACCTCTCCTGTGCGGTAGCTCTGCAGCACTTGGCGCATCGGGGGTATTGTACCATATAACCCCCTTGCTTCAGAGCAGATAGGCGTCGGGTAAACTTAGCCGCAGCCGATGTCTCACAGGAAATTCTGGGTTATTGCTCTTGTAATCTTCGCGGTTGCGTTGGGAGCGCGCCTCGCAATCGCTCTCAGCTTGCGCCCTTGGACGCCATCCTACGAGCAACTGTATGTTTACGGCGACCCCAGAGTGTTCCACGAAATAGCAACCGATATAGCCGTCCGGGGCGAGCTATCTGAAGCATCCCGCTGGCGAATTGCCGTTTTTGCTCCGGGATACCCCCTCTTCCTTAGTTTCGTCTACCGCGTGCTGGGCGTCAATATCCCTGCGGCGGTTTTCCTCAACTGTTTACTCAGTGCGCTCTCTTGCCTGCTGATGATGATTTTGGTTAAGGTAGCAATTGGGGAACGCGCAGGGATTGTGGCAGGTGGCTTGTTAGCGCTGCATCCGCACAGCATTCGCTTCGCTCCCCTATTATATAGCGAGACTTTGTTTATATTTTTAGCGGTGTGTATGCTGCTGGCTCTTGCGCTTGGGTTGCGCCACCAAGAAACAAGAGGGGCGTGGCTATGGTGGGTACTGGTGGCAAGTCTCTTTGCAGCTGCCGCTGTGCCTACTCGGATAGGGATGTTATACTTCGCGCCGATTGTGGGGCTGCTTTGGTATTTGCTCACCTCATCTAGCTGGCGATTAGGATTAGCGCGCTGGGGGGTGTTTATCGCGTTGTTTGCAGTATGGCTCTCCCCGTGGGCAATCTACAACAAGATTCACTACGGCACTTTCCGTCTGAGCGCGTCGGGAGAATACAATTTGTTGGCGTTATTTGTAGCGAGCGGGTTAGCGTCTGATGAGGAAGCCTCGCGCTCGATAGCCCGACAGTTAGTACAGGAGGCGCAAAACCGCGCCCAGCAAGAGGGCAAGCGAACCCCCTTTGAGGCGGCGCCATATTACCTCGCTGTAGCGAGCGAAAAAATCGTAGAAAATCCAAGCCGATATCTTAGAGCTTCAGTTGAGGGCTTCTTCCACTTCTGGTTCCGCGCAACTATGCTGGGGTCAGGAGAGCGAGACGAAGCTATCAGACAAGATTTGAAAACCAGAATCTATATTTACTACTCTTGGGTTTTTCAGCTGCTGCTCTTCGCCGCGTGGGTTGCAGGACTACTGTTTTGGCGGCAGTTTCCGAGAGTTTGGGTTGGACTGGCTACGGTCTCTGTGTTGTACTTCTCACTTGTGTTAGGCAACGCTGCTTACTCTCGGTTCTTTCTGCAGGCTTTGCCATATGTGATTCCACTGGCAAGTTTATGTTGGGCTGGCTGGTTGCAGGCGGTTCTACAAAGGCTTTCTTCAAGTGGTGGGTGTCAGCTACCGCGGGAGAGGTAGAATTTCAGCAGGTACCAAAAAATCACGCCCTTTGACGCACTGTCCACGCTTCGCGGAGTGGCGCATATCGCAGCCGCTCCAGCAGTTCTGCGAGCGTCGCTTCCTCGTTGTAGACGGGCACGATAACGCTCACCAGCGGTGATTGGTGCATTGCCTTCTGCCCTCGTGATATTATACCACAGGTTCTCTGAGCGCGAATTCACCTCTTCCGCGCAGCAATAATGCAGAGTTTGACGCATCGTCAGGGGTGTACTTTTGGGGCTATCTTATTCTTTCTGAACTCAACGACTCGCGCGTATCCCAACCCCACCAGTGGGAACGCAAACGCTGCACTCTGCATCCGAAACCGATCGTTGCCTGCAGCGTTCGCGGACAGCGTTAGATACAACGCCACAATCAGGAACATCCAGAACCATTCCCTACGGGAATGCCAAGCACACACCACCCCGACCCCTAGCAGAAGGAGCCAGATGAGATGGTATACGAAAGCTCCTGTTGAGACAGTCCCGACAAGCACACGCCGAGCGGGCATTCGCTTCGGAATGACCTCGCTGGCGATTTCTCCCACACGGTCGGGCAGGAGCCAGAAACGCGCCATTCCCTGCACAATTCCCCATGCGATTTCCCCAGGCTGGCGACGGATATAGTCCCAAGCGAGTTCGCGGAAGTAAGAGCCTTTCAGGAAAGGGTCGGCGTTCACGGGGTCTACCCCATCTGTCTCCATCCTTGCTATAAGCTCTCTCTATAACTGCTCCTTGAAAGCAGCTGCCTCTGGGTCAAGTCGTTCTCGACGCCCGCCTAGCGCGTGTCCCACTGTATTGTCCAGAAGATTGTAGCTCTCCACAATCGTTATCCGAAAAGTGCCATATCGTTGACACATATACAGCGAATAAGGTAGAACAGTAACGATTAATGCGACAAGAACAGAGATGATGAGTTGCACCCGTGTCGCTTTAGGGAGAGCGCTGTGAAAGAACCAGAGCGCAAGAGGGATGAGCAGCGCAAGGTAGAGTGTTGCGACGCGAATGTAAACGCCGAGACCGAGCAAGAAGCCCAACAGCGAGCCATAGACCAGTCCAGTTCGAGGAGTGGGGGCTGCACGCGCCTTGAGCCGTGCCCACGCTTCTAAGAACAGAAGCATTACAAAAATGTAAAGTGTTTCTGTCATCAAAGAGGAGGCAAACAGAATGCCGTTCGGATAGATTGCAAACAACAACGCAGCGCCAAACGCAGCACGCTCGCCGAACTCGCGTCGTGTGAGAGAGTAGAGCAGCGCGATACTCATCACAGAAAGCACAACCTGCGCTATCAAAGGGTACCAGAGTCTGGGTTCGGAAAGCCAGTACCAGAAGGCGACAAACAGCGCGTAGCCCATCGGGCGGAGGGCGGGATCTAAGTTGTAGGGGTCTGCCTGCGGGTTGCCTCCGTAGCGTCCATACAGCACGAGATCGTGCGCGAGGTAGTGAAAAGAGAGAATGTCGCCGCTACCGGCTAAGAGACGCGCCTCGCCTTGCTCGGTCCACGGTTGAGCCACTGCGAAGAGTGCCAAGCGCAAAGCGGCTCCCAGTGCAATCACTACCCAGACCCAGCGGCTACCCTTGAGCATAGCGTCTTTCTATTTACCGAACAAAGAAGGTCTGTGCGGAGCTGCCTTTACTCAGCCACGCGCGTCGCATCGGATTCTACCCATTCGTACAACGCGACGGTACGCTTGCCCGACTCGAAGGTCTGCACGGCGCGCCATCCCTGTGTAACGGGGCAGCGCAGCAGCGAACCACATATGCAACGCCGTGTACAGCGAACACCAACACCGTCGCCAGAAACTGCCTGTATCCCGCTTGGTAGAGGCTCCATAGCCCGCCACACAATCGCCACGAGGGTGGAGATTGCTTCCAGACCGTCCGTCCAGCGGATTTTTTGCCTTCGCGTTTCGTGCGCGGACCGTAGTTGTGCAACTCCACCTCCCGTATCTTGATGCCACGCTTGAGCGTCTCGCGGCGACTTCAGGGCAGCACTCGAACCGCTGCACTTGAGATCCATCGACTTCAACACATCCGCTCACCCTTAGATAAGGGACAGACCAAGCGTTGAGGCGCGCGTCTCAGCGAGGTATACTCCCCCGCAGTATGTTTCGGCAGACGGACTGGACCAGCCCAAAAGGTGTGCTTCTTGTTAGTCTCGTCGGGTTGGCGCTACGCCTGCCGAATGCCTTCGCCGGGATTGGGTTCGATGGAGACTCAGGGCTATACCTTAGGAACGCCCTGTTGTCGAAAATGCAAGGAGTTTATATTCCCTCTCGGGGTCCTGGCTATTTTATTCCTGATTTGATCGGTCAGACGCTTGCTGGCTACGGACCCGTGCCCCTTTGTTTGCTCAACAGCTTTCTATTCGTGTTGTCTATCCCTGTATTCGCAGCTATTTTGCGTTCGTTGAATGTTGCTCATCGCAACTGGATACTCTGGGCTTACACACTCTGCCCTGTAAGTTGGGTTGCCACTTCCGATGTGATGGTGGAATACAGCCTGAGTCTTTCGGGCATTCTGCTGGGGTGGTTATGCACGCTGCGAGGCAACTTCTGGGCTGCAGGGTTGGCTTTGGGGGCTGGTGCGGCGATGCGACCTTCTCAAGGAGTGTTTATACTGGTCATTTTTATCGTATACTGGATGCTCCGCTGGGGTCTCGGGCGTGGAGTGAGCGCAGGTGTCCTGAGCCTTGTTGCCTTGACCATGCTCTGGATACTTCCTGTTGGCGTTCTCGCGGGATGGCACATCGTAGTGAGTTACCTCCCTTACGAGTTCCCCTGGCTACAGGGGCTTATGCGGGCAGCAGGGAGAGTGCTAAGTGCATTCGGGTTCTTAGGATCTGCAGCAATCGCAGCAGGCGTGGTGCTTTCCTTTCAATCGCTGCTACGCCAATACCGCTATGTCGATCCTGCTTGGCTGAGCTTTGCTGCTTTCTTAATTTTGTTCGCCTTATTCCTAAGGCATCCTTTCAAAATGAACTATCTGTTTCTGATTATTCCTTTCGCGCTGCATGCGCTATCAGTACATTCGCACAAACTGCTCGTTTCTGCAACTTGTTTGTTGTTGACTCTGCACAGTTTCGTGGGTTTCCCAAGTGTCGGGTTGATTTCTACACGGTACGATTTCCGATGGATAGGGTGGGGCACAGGTATGCGGGACTGGATGGAGCGTCGGGAAGTAGCCAAGCAAATAGATCAACTGATAGACCGCATTTCCCCTGGAGCCGTGCTGGCTGTTCAAGACCCTATGATACGCAAACTTGAGTATGAAGCGCTACGCGGTGCAAGACCAGGATTCAGCTTCACGGGCAAAGTTGTGATAGACTCAGCTTCCCAGCGGGTGTTTGCGCATGCAGCAACACCTGAGGAAGTGATCAAGATAGCTCGAAACTTCAGGCGAGAAAAGATGTACATCACTTCCGGCGCGCACTTTGTGCTCAAGCGGGATTTCGGTTATGACGCTTCCTCAGATGGGTTTATTATCTTGCGGGTAGACAACGTGGGCTTATGAGGTTGACGCAGGTACACTTCCACACATCGTCTCTCGCAGCAAGGTATATCTCTTGTGTCCCCGACGCTCGCTAGAACACTTTCGGTACGCTCCCTGCCCCCACGCTACGTGGTGGGTGATACCTAACCCCAAATCAATCCCGCAGTCGGTACTTGAGCAGTGTTCAGATTCCGAATCCCTCCCCGCAATCTTGACATTTTCTATACGGTTGTGGGGTATAGTATACGCACGGGCAATGCGAACGGAGCTGACTTCATCCGATCGGATGCGTCACGCGTTGAAGGGGCACTTGGATCACGAGGGGGTACAGACCCTGCTGGAGGCAGCAGCCGCATGCGATGCCGCGCAGCAATGCCTCGCTGACGAAGACTACGAGACTGCCTTAGAAATTGCGCTGCCGCTGGTGCTGTTGCAGACTCCCGTAGTAGCGAACCGCGCGAAAGAGACCGCTATCGCTGCGCTGGACGAACTGGTGGAGCGTGCGCTGGCTGCGGGTCAACCGCAGCGCGCTTTGCAGTACCTCGACCAGTGGCTCAGTTTGGAACCGAAGGGCTTCTTCCCCTTGCTGCGCCGCGCCGAGATTTTGCACCATGAACTCGGCAATCTGCACGAGGCGTGGACAGCGTACCTGCAAGTGCTGCGCCACTACCCAAATAGTATCGAGGCGCTTTTGGGGCTGGCGCAGCTGGCGCTGGCCGAGGGCAACCCAGAGCGCGCTTATCCGTACATCTTGCGAGCATGGCAATCGCTCTCGCGCTCCGAATGGGGCTACACGCCCAGCGTGCGCACCCTGCAGTCGGTGTTCGAAGACCTCTATGACGTCACCGCTGGCATGCTCCACTGGCTTGGCTCCGCTGACGAAGCCCGACTCGTCACCGAGAAAGCGCTCGCCATCCTCGGCGAGAGCGAAGTCCTCAGGGAACGGATGCAAATCATCGAAGAGCTGGGCGATTAGCCCCAGTTAGAGGCAGGGACGCCACTGTGTCCGAACAACCGAACTGGCTCGAAATCGACTGCGCTGCTCTCCAGCACAACGCGCGTGTTGTTCAGGCAGCGATTGGCAACACGCGCACACTCTGGGCAGTTGTAAAAGCCGACGCGTATGGACACGGTGCAACGCGCGTTGTGCAAGCACTGCTCCAAGCAGGTGTAGCGCATTTCATCGTGGCATCCCTAAGCGAGGGGATTGAGCTGCGCGAAGCACTGGAGGACCAGTCATTTCGCGTAATGGCGCTGTATCCGCCCACCACACACGCGGAGTGGCGTGTCGCTGCTGAATATAACATAGAGAGCGTTATCGACTCGTTGGAGAGTTATCGACAGGGCTGTGCAGTCGCTCAGTCTCTGAAGCGTGCCTTGCCCGTCCATTTGGAAATAGACACGGGTATGAGCCGCTTAGGGCTTAGTGCTGAGCAGATTATGCCGTTTCTGCGGGAGTTTCGCCCTGACGCGCCGTTGAGCTGGCAGAGCGTATATACTCACTTCGCCTGCGCCGAGAGCAACCCTGAGTTCACGCGCGAGCAGCTGCACCTGTTTTTGCGGATTGTAGAGCAGCTGCGCGCGGCGGGCTTCCCGCGCACGCCCTTGCACGCCGCTGCCAGCGCGGGGATGCTCACCACGCCCGAAAGCCTGCTGGACGCCGTGCGCATGGGGCTGCTGCTTTACGGAATCACCCCGATAGAACTAAATACGCATCCGATGTGTCAGCAGTTGCGTCCTGCCCTGAGTTGGCGTGCAAAGGTGCTTTCGGTGCGCACGATTCCGAAGGGGCAAAGTGTGAGCTACGGCGCGCGCTGGCGTGCGGAGCGACCCACGCGCGTTGCTACACTGGGCGTGGGCTACGCCGACGGCTATCCGATTGGGCTGACGAACCGTGCCTCCATCGCCCTGCGTGGCAAGCTGGTTCCCCAAATCGGGCGGATATGTATGGACATGCTCATGGTGGACGCCACCGACCTGCCCGAGGTACAGGTTGGCGATGTTGCCACGCTGATTGGGCGCGACGGCGATGCCGAAGTGCGGGTGGAGACCCTCGCGCACCTGCTGGGCACAACCCCACACGAGCTTACAACGCGGCTCAAGCCGCGCACGCGGCGCATCGACACAGCCGAACGACAAGGCAGATGATGCACATCAAGGGCTGTTGCAGATTTTCCCGCGCTCTCAGCTGCTCAGCCCCCTATCGCGGCGCCATCATCACACGCAGATGGTCTGGCTGAAAGTCCAACCAATACACATTCCCCTCACGGTCAACATCCCAGAGAGTCCTGCTTCTAATGTCTACCTCCAGCACAATATCGCGGGCCCGAGCGCGAGCAAAACGCCCCTGACTGTCAAACTCCACAATCCAGAACCCGTCGATCAGCCGCGTCCCTTCAGTGCGCTCCGCGTTCGTGTCAAGAAGTAGCAGCGTCCTTCGTGGTCTACTTCCCAGAGAAAACAGAAGCCAGGATACAAGTTGTGCGGCGCATATGTGCTGCGCACCGCTGCCCGAATACGCTCCGAAAGCGTTTTGTTGTAGGTTCCGTCGGGATTGTAGACCTCCGCGCCGTCTTCGCCCTGCACATAGAGCTTGCCGTCCGCCCCCACACGCATCCGATAGGGATCCCCGTGCGTAATCTTTATTGCACGCACCCACCGCCCCTGACGGTCGTACACCTGCACATAGGGGTTCGGGGGCGGTGCGTTGCTAAGTTCGGGATTGCCCGACTCGGTCTTCGCTTTGGGCAGGAGCATGCGCGCCGAGTCGTCGATGTAGAACGGTTGTCCGTCCCAGCTGACGCAGAAGCTGGTCGGCCACGCGCTGGCTTGGTCAGGTTCGGGTTCTTCTTCGGGTTCTTCCTCTTCGTTGCCGTGGGGCAGGGGCGGGAACTTTTCGGGCAGCACAGCGATTGTTGTTCGTCATACTCCTACGGCAAGATGCCGAAGGTGAGCCAGAAACGCAGCAGCACCTCCTGCATAACGTCCTCTGCTTCGTCTGCGTAGGAACGGCTTTAGCCGTATACGACATTGCGTCATTTGAAACCCCGATTGGCAGAGGACGCAGGCTGCGACCCTACACCGTCACCTTAGCGTAGTCCAGCGCGTGCCGAATCGGGCTGTCGAACTCGCGCGGAATTTTCGCAATCATCCCGAAGATGACCTTGCGAATGC
Organism: Fimbriimonadales bacterium; assembly: GCA_025060055.1. Classification (GTDB taxonomy): domain Bacteria; phylum Armatimonadota; class Fimbriimonadia; order Fimbriimonadales; family GBS-DC; genus GBS-DC. Next base: position 10,358 of record JANXCK010000188.1, read on the forward strand.
GCTCGGCGTTTTGATGGAACACATGCATCACTTCCTCTGCCGTAACAGGCTTTACCTCGCCCTCTGCCACCAGACCGCTGTCGTAATCGGTAATCAGCGAGATGTTCACCACGGGAATCGCCAACTCCAACGCCAGGTACGCCTCAGGGTACTGCGTCATGTTGATGACTTCCCAACCCATCGAGGTGAACCATTTGCTTTCTGCTTTGGTGGAGAAGCGCGGTCCGTTGATGACCACGATGGTGCCGCGCTCGTGAACGGGGATGCCGTGAGCGCGAATTTCGTCAATCGCGATCTGGCGCAGCACGGGGCAGTAAGGGTCAGCAGGCGAGACGTGGTGTACGGTGGGACCCTCGTAGAAGGTGTCGGCGCGCCCGTGCGTGCGATCGACATACTGGTCTGCCACCACGAAGTCGCCCGGTTTGACATGCCGTTGCAGGCTGCCCGCAGCACAGGGGCTAATAATTGCCTGCACGCCGAGTTCTTTCATCGCCCATAGGTTCGCACGATAGTTGATTTTGTGCGGCGGGATGGTGTGTTTGCGTCCGTGTCGGGGCAGGAACGCCACGCGCCGCCCGCCAACCTCGCCAATCGCAATCAGGTCGCTGGGCGGACCGTAGGGGGTATCGACCTTTACCTCCTCGACCTTGTCCAGAAACGAGTAGAAGCCCGACCCACCAAAGACGCCTATCTCAGCTAAAGCCGAAGGTTTCATCCAGCTGCCTCCTGTTTTGTTCGGTATACTGCAGGGCGTGGGCGGCGGCGTTTTGCTCGGCTTGCTTTTTGCTGGAGCCGACGCCTTGTCCAGCGACGACGTCGCGCAGCCTCACCTGCACGACGAAGGTCTTGTTGTGGGGCGTGCCCGATTCTTCCACCACTTCGTAGGTGGGGGTGATGCGCCACCACGCCTGCGTGCGCTCTTGCAAGAGCGATTTGTAGTCTTGGATCGGCATAGCGCCTGTTTCGAGGGTGTCCAGCTCAGGCTTGAGATGCTGGAGGGCGTACTCGCGTGCCGCTTTGTAGCCCGAGTCGAGGTAGATGGCGCCCACCACTGCCTCGAACGCGTCGCTGAGGATGGAGGGGCGGGTGCGTCCGCCAGACGCCTCTTCCGCAGGGCTGAGGCGCAGCAGCGCGGCGATACCCGCGCGTTTGGCTGCCTCGCACAGCACGCTCGCGCGCACGATGCTTGCCCGCGCCTTCGAAAGCTGCCCCTGATCCCAGTTCGGATACCGTTGGTACAGGTACTCTGCAACGATCAAGCCCAGCACCGCATCGCCCAGCAGTTCCAACCGTTCGTTGCTGGCTAACAGTTCGCCTTCGGTATGCGAGCGATGGGTGAGGGCTTGCGCTGCTAACTGTCGGTTCCGAATTGGCAGGTGGACGCCCGCCTTTTTCAGTCGCCAGAAGCGCACGGCGTCGATTATACCTGAGCCTCCGCTGCCAACGCCACGATTTTTCGGGCAGCTTCCTGCATCGTCTCGGCAGGAATTAGCGGTGTGTTTTGGAGCATCGCGCGTCCCTCTTCGGCATGCGTGCCCGCAAGACGCACGACAACAGGGATCTTCACCTCCAGCGTGGCGAACGCCTCCAAGATGCCCTGCGCCACCTCGTCGCCGCGCGTAATGCCCCCAAAAATGTTGAACAGCAGCCCTTTCACATTCGGGTCCATCAGCACAAGTTCGACGGCTTGGCGCACGCGCTCGGCTCTCGCGCCACCGCCGATGTCTAAGAAGTTGGCGGGGCGTCCGCCTGCACGCGCCACCTCGTCGACGGTACACATCACCAAGCCTGCGCCGTTGCCAATCACGCCGATGTCGCCGCCTAAACGCACGTAAGCAATCCCGCGCTTGCTCGCCTCTTCTTCAATCGGGTCTTCGATGCTCTCTTCGCGGAACGCCTCCAGTCGCTTTTGGCGGAATAAGGCGTTCTCGTCGAGGGTGATTTTCGCATCCGCGGCGATAATGCGCCCATCGCTCAGTACCGCGCACGGGTTAATCTCAGCGAGGTTTGCATCGATGGCGATGTAGGCACGGTACAACCCATGCACGATTCCGCTCAGCGGGCGCACCTGCTCCTGCGGGATGCCTGCAGCGTACAGTACCTCGCGCACCGCGTAGTCGGTCAATCCCAACAGCGGGTCGATCGCAACCGTCGCGATGGCGGCAGGGTTCTGCGCCGCGACCTCCTCGATGTCCATGCCACCCTGCTTGCTGACCATCACCACATTCCGCTGCAGTGTGCGATCGATGGTAATCCCGATGTAGTATTCGCTCTGGATGGGGACTGCCTCTTCTACCAGCACTTTTTCGGCGACCAACCCCTGAGGGTTTTGAGGTGAGACGAGCCGTTTACCGAGAATGCTTTCGGCAGCGGCGGCGGCTTCGTCAGGGTTCTGAGCGGGCTTGATGCCGCCCGCCTTGCCTCGCCCGCCCATCAACACCTGCGCTTTGACCACAACAGGCTTGCCCAATCGCTCCGCGATGGCTTTCGCGCCTGCAGGCGTGCTGGCGACCTCGCCCCGCGGCGTGGGCACGCCAAAATCGCCCAGAACCTGCTTCGCTTGGTACTCATGCAGCTTCATCGTCGGCTCCTGTCGGCGCAGGAGTATACCCTGAGCAAAGCCAACGCCTAACAAAAACGCGGGGAGCCAAGCTCCCCGCGCGGTCGTTTCCGTCTCAGAAGACTGCTCTACTTCGGGACAACATTCCGCGCCTGCAGACCCTTCGGACCTTGCACGATCTCAAACTCGACGGACTGCCCTTCGTACAGCGTCCTGTGCCCCTGCATACTAATTGCAGAGTGATGCACAAAGACTTCACGACCGTCGTCCGCTACGATGAACCCGTAGCCTTTCTGGTCGTTGAACCACTTGACTTTACCCGTGTTCATGCTAACCTCCTTCCGGGACTGTGTAGACGGGTAGACCACACACCCCGATTGTGATGCTGGCTTAGTGTACCTGATAGCGATGTCGAGAATTGCAAGGG
>JANXCK010000069.1 GCA_025060055.1 Fimbriimonadales bacterium
GGAAATCAAGTCCCCCCCGCGTTGGCGTCGCACCTCCTCCAAGATTTGCTCGTATTGCTCTTCCAGCTCCGCAGGCAGTCGCATCGCTCGCTCCAGAAACGCCAGTATCTGCCGAATCTCCTCCTCATTATACCCTCTTTCCAGTGCAAGCCTTAGGAACTCCAAGCGTGCTTGGTAGCGCACATTCGGCATTCGCTTTGTGCGTACCGACCGAACAAACGACGCCAAAATCAAAGAGGCAGGGTCGCCCGCGTCTATTAAAACCTGCTCATTCAGGTCGATGAGCTTAAGGGTAGCAAAGTCAAAAACTACGCGACATCCACCAGTTTCCTGCTCGTACCGAGACGGACGCCAGTTCGGGTTATCATCGGCAAGCAGCGCAACGCTAACAACGCGCCGGCGGTAGCGCAGCCAAATCGCTGCGTAGTAGGCGAACATACGCTCCTCAAACTGTGGCTCCGGATGAGACTGAATCTCAATGTGGATGAGTATCCACTCCTCAGTTCCATCTTTGAGATAGACTCGGAGCAGCTTGTCAACAATCTGTGGATTCGCCATCGCGCGAGGGGCGACCTGAGCTAATTCCTTATCGAGAAATTCCACACCGCGTTGCCAGTCAATCCGAGCGTGCAGTTCAGGCAGCCCGTGCCTAAAGATTGCCTCCACATACTGCGGTTCATCTGTAAATGCCTTCCAAGTTATATCATCTACGGTTAGCACTGACAGCCGATGCTCCTTCCGTCCCTACAGGTAAGACACGAATCCCCAACTTCCTGCTTATTTTTGGGTAGAATTTGAGCGTATGCCTAAGCGCGAGACTTCGCCCCGAATCGTAGACCCTGTACGCAGCGTGGACGAGGCGAGCAGCGAAGCCACCCTGCGCCCCCAGCGCCTAACTGAGTTCATTGGACAACAGCAACTCAAGGAGAACCTGAGCATCTTCATTCAGGCAGCGCGGGCGCGCGGCGAGGCATTAGACCACGTGCTGCTCTTCGGTCCACCCGGACTGGGCAAGACCACAATCGCGACTATCATCGCCAACGAGATGGGCGCACCCATTCACATCACCTCAGGACCTGCAATAGAGCGACCGGGCGACTTGGCAGCGATTTTGACCAGCTTAGAGCCAGGACAGGTGCTTTTTATTGACGAAATCCACCGCTTGGCGCGGGCAGTGGAAGAGGTGCTGTATCCTGCAATGGAGGATTTTCAGATTGACATCGTGTTGGGCAAGGGGGCGGGAGCGCGCTCGCTGCGGTTAGACCTACCGCCTTTTACCGTCGTGGGCGCGACAACCCGCGCAGGACTGCTCACCTCGCCGCTGCGCGATCGGTTCGGGATTGTGCATTACTTCCAACTCTACACGCACGAGGAGCTGGCGCAGATTATTCGTCGCTCGGCGCGAATCTTGCAAACCGCGATTGAGGAACCCGCTGTGGTGGAGATTGCAAAGCGTTCGCGAGGCACACCGCGCATCGCAAATCGCCTGCTACGGCGGGTGCGCGATTTCGCGCAGGTGCTGGGCACGGGCGTTATTACGCTCGAGATCGCGCAGGACGCGCTTCAGCGGTTGGGCGTCGACCCGCTGGGGCTGGATGAAATGGATCACAAAATCCTGCGCACGCTGATTGAGAAGTTCGGCGGCGGTCCAGTGGGGCTGGACACGCTCGCCGCAGCGATTCAGGAAGACGCGGGCACGATAGAAGACATGTATGAGCCATATCTGATGCAGCTGGGGTTCATTCAGCGCACTGCGCGTGGACGCACCGCCACGCCCCACGCCTACACGCACTTGGGGCTGTCGGTGTCAGGCGTTGTGGCACAGCCTTCGCTGGAACTCAACTAAGGCGTTATTCGCTCGCGCTGCGTCCGCTTCTGACCCTGCGGGTCGATGTACTCCTGATTGAGGTAGACATCACCGTTGAGTTGCATCTCGTAGGTGAAGTTTATCTTGACCTCAGTGCCGAGAATGTTCATCGTGCCACTCAGCGCGGGTTTGTGTTCCAAGATAACCGTGTTCGCCGGCGCGTTCGGTTGAGGTGGCTTGTACACCAGCTGTACCTGCGTACCGTCTGCCAGCTTGATTGGGGCAAGCGCGTCTGCAGGGAGGTATTTCGGCGTCAGCTCCTTGAGGCTCTTGGGATACTTGCCGTTGTTAGCGCTTGCATACTGTCGCAGCGCGTTGTAGACCGCCTTCTGGCGCTCCGCTACAGGTGTACCCTTCTCAGCAATTTGCATCGCGGGCTTGACCACCTGCTCGAAAAACGCGCGACCGCCCAAAAACAACACCACGCCCAGTATCACAATCACACCTAAGCAGCCCAAGCCGCCAATCAGCCAGCACGATGCGCGTCCTAAAGCGCGTCGATTGCCGTAAAGTTGACTCTTCATAGCGTGTTCTCCCCGTAGAATTGTACCTAAACCTGATGCCGCGCAAGGGCTATGAACGCATCCAAATCCTCTCGAGAAACTTGCTGCTACTCCTCGTTCCACACGAACTTGGGGAGAGGTGCATTGCCAAAGTTGAGGTGGACAAGGGGGCGGATGAGTTGGTCGTGCATGATGCGCTCCGCTAAGTCGGCGCGGAGAGCGCGTAGCTGCGTTTGCAGCACTTTGAGATGCACCTGTCCCAGCGCGAGGCTCCCGACGCGCTGTCCCTCGTCGGTGGTCAGCGTTTCACCCAGCAGGCTCTTGGCGATTTCGGCGTTGTGGTGCGCCACAGCTTGCGCAAAGCTCTCCGCACCCGCTTGCTTGAACTCCAGCGCGTCCACCTTCACCTCTTCAGGCACGATAATCGCGGTCTCCTGCTGCACTTTGTCAAGGGCACGCAGCAGTTCCTCTTGCTGCGCAGGGGGCAGCCCGCGCTTGTACACGCCAATCAGCGTCGGAGAGGCATATTTAGCCAGAAACAGATCCCACAGTTGCAGTATCCGTTCCTTGCTGCGCCACGCGCGGTACGCGGCGCGCAAGTCCGACTCACCCGCTGGCGACTCGTAGCGCGGGTTGTAAGCGTACACGATGAATTTGTCGCGCGGGAGGCTGAGCCGCTCGCCACTCGGCGCATACAATATAAGCGACCGAAGGTTGCGGTAGGCGTCCACCTCGAACCGAAAGAGCGCAGGGTTCTTCGCTTTGAAGCCACGCACAACCCAGTAGCCCGCATACGGCGGCTCATCGCAATAAGCATACAGTTTTTCCAAGATAGCGCATCCCTTCGCGAGAGCGTCCAATGCACGCCACAGCAAGCTGAACACCCCACCTGCCATCGTATGCAAGTTATACAGCACGAACTGGTGGACACGCTGTGCCTCAGGGGTCTCATCGGCGGGTTCCAGTCGCCACGGGACGCTCAGCACGCCCCAACGCTTGAGGTTGAAACACGCTTTCACATGCGCATCGGTGAGCATCTGATCGTAGATAGCATAGCCGTGCTTGGCAAGTAGGTCGTCGTCGAACTCGGTTGGCTCGCGTTCGCCGTAGGTCTCAATCTCCACAGGCGCATATTCGCGGTCTAACCTGCGTTTGCGGAACCAGAGCATGCCGTCGCCTCCGCATTCGAAAGGACTTGGGGCGGCGACACGGGCAACAGCCTTATGCAATCCGCCAAGTCGTGCCTTGCGGCGTGTCTTCCAGCACGATGCCCATCGCCTTCAGGTCATCGCGGACGCGGTCGGCGAGGTCATAGAGCTTGCGGGCACGCAGCTCCTGTCGCCACGCAATGACGCACTGCATCAACCGCTGAATAGTCTCATCTTGGGCAGCAACAGGCATACTGAGCGGCACGCCCAGCACGGTCTCCATCATCCAGTGGAGCGCGTCCAGCAGACCAGCGACTTCAGCGGGTGTTGCAGGCTGCACTGCGACTTCGGGCGTGTTCAGGCGTGTATTCAGCTCGCGCACTACTTCGAACACTGTTGCTAACGCCTGCGCTGTGTTGAAGTCGTGATTCATCGCGGTGCGGAACTGCTGCAGATACGGTTCTGCAACCGACGCGTCGGCATTCGCGCCCCCGCGCTCGCGCAAAAACGCCTGCCCCCGTTGATACGCCACGCGGATGCGCTCCAGCGCCGCCTTCGCCTCATCTAACCGCTCATACGAGAACTCCAGCGGCGTGCGGTAATGCACGGTGAGCAAAAAGTAGCGGATGACAGCAGGCTCGTACTGCTGACGCAGTTCGCGAATCGGCACAACAACGCCTGTGGACTTCGACATCTTCTCCTGTCGCAAGCGCACGGGTCCCCAGTGCAACCAGTAGCGGGCGAACGGTTGCTCGCAGCGTAAGTACGCCTCCGACTGCGCGATTTCGTTCTCGTGGTGCGGGAAGATTAGATCCATCCCGCCCGCGTGGATATCGAACGCGGCGCCGAGGTACCTAAGGCTGAGCGCGGAGCATTCGATATGCCAGCCAGGGCGCCCCTTGCCCCACGGGCTATCCCACGCTGGCTCGCCTGGCTTGGCGGCTTTCCAGAGGGCGAAGTCTTCGGGATTGCGCTTGCGCTCGTCGACCTCGATGCGTGCGCCCGCTTGCATCTCCTCCACGCTGCGCCCTGACAACTTGCCGTATTCGGGAAACTTATTCACCTCAAAATACACATCGCCGTCAACCACATACGCATAGCCGTCGTCCACCAAGCGTTGCACCATCTCGATAATTGCGTCCATGTTTTCCGTGACTGTCACGAAGTGTGGCAGGCGCGCGCCCAGCGCCTCGGCGTCTTCGATATACATTTTGCTGTATTTCTCAGCGACCTCGCGGGTGCTGATTCCCTCCTCGTGAGCGCGGCGGATGATTTTGTCGTCGATATCGGTGAAGTTCTGCACGAAGTGCACTTCGTAGCCGAGTTGCTCGAACCAGCGGCGCACGATGTCCATCACGATAACGCCCCGCATGTGTCCCACATGAGCAGGGGCTTGAGGGGTGAGACCGCAGGCGTACATGGCGACTTTGTGTGGCTCGCGCGGCGTGAACGGCTCCTCGCGGCGCGTCAGCGTGTTGTAGATGACCAGCTCCGCCATAGCAGCGGATTATACCCGCAAGCGTGCGGGATTTCAGGCGTTCCCCGTATTAGCGTCGATAACGGGCTCGAGGCAGAACGGCATAATCCAGATAGGCGCGGGGGTAGCCCCGAGGCGGAGCGCTGCATCAGGCGGCGATGGAATTGAACGGCTCTCATCAGCACCGTCCAGCGCCACCGCCACACCCCCTGCGGCACGCTCTTTTCCGCAGGGGGATTTTTTCATGGTCTCAGCATCTCTACTTGCGCAGGCAAAAAGAACTATGCTATAAGAGACTGTTTAAGAAGTCCTACTGCGTAGCGTCGGCGTCTCGCCGACGCCCCTGCGTGGCACGGGCTTCCAGCCCGTGCAGCATGGCACGGACACGACTGTCCGTGCCACGTCGACGCGGACGCCAACGCTACGGCTTGGACAAGACGGTCCAAGCCACGCTCTGCTTGGGCGAGACGCCCAAGCCACAGGTCGCTCGCGTCAGCGCGACGCTGATGCTGCGAAAGCCTGCCCGATTTCCTAGACAGTCTCTAACAACAAATGAGAGGCGGGTGGGGAGGAACCCGCCTCTCCAGGGGTAGGGGAGGTGCGACCAAGTTGATCAGGAGGTTCAAAGGTCAACCTGTACCCTGTCGCCACTGGTAATTATCGGCAGGGATGCAGTGAATCTTTAGGGGGTATGCTCTTAGAGACCGCTCAGGAAATAGGCATCAACCCGACGGCTGAAGCCGTTCGTATGCACACGAAGCCGACCTGCGTCGGCTCATAGCCCGCGTAGGCGGGCTTGGTTTGCACAGGAACGGCTTCAGCCGTCCATTAACTATCTCTCAGAGACAGTTTCCTGACAGCCCACCCCCAAGTTGCTCGCCTGCACTCTGAATCACAGGTATACTATCGCAAGGGTTACTGATGAGCCGATGGAAGTTGTGCCGTGCTGTTGCGCTGTGCATCAGCGGGGCGATTTTGCTCTACTCCACGAGCTGGAGTCAACCGCTTGATGCAATTCCCAACCCGCGCCAACTCGATGGGGGCTGGGTTGTCGATATGGCGGGCGTGCTGGATGCACCGCGCAAAGCGCAGCTGAACCGCCTCATCAGCATGCTGGAACGCGAGACGGGTGCAGAGATTGCTGTTGTCATCCTGCGTCGCACGCAGGGCGCCACGCCTAAAGAGTACGCCACAGAACTGTTCAATCGTTGGGGGGTGGGCAAGCGTGGAGCCGACAACGGCGTGCTGATGCTGGTTGCGCTCGGCGATCGGCGCGTGGAAGTCGAGACAGGCTACGGGATGGAAGCCATCCTGCCCGATGCAGTTGTCGGCGCTATTTTGGATACAGAGGTCGTGCCACGCTTCCGCGCTGGCGACATACCAGGAGGCATGCTCGCGGGTGTGCAAGCGATTGCGGAGCGTATTCGCACCGCGCAAGCAACAGGAGCCTACGAGCCGCCTGCCACCGCCCCGTACCTTGCCCCAAGCGGCTCGCCCACGCACGCAACGCCCGAATCGCCGCCGATAGTCGTGCCGTTGGGGATTGTGCTGCTGGGCGCTGGGATGATTCTGCTGCTGGTGTATGTGCTACGCGAGCGTCCCCCGCGCTGCCCCACTTGCAACCAACCGATGCGCTTGCTGGACGAGGATTCCGATGACGCCTACCTCAACGAACTACAGCGCACTGAAGAGCGGTTGGGCAGCGTGAACTACCATGTGTGGCGCTGCGAGCCGTGCGCTACCCTCGAAGTCTTACCCAAAGTCGCTCTGTTCCATCCCTATTCCGAATGCCCTGAGTGCGGTGGGCGCACAGTGTACGAAACGGCGCGCATCGTCCGCAAGCCGACCTACAGGCGCACAGGGCTGGAACTGGTCGCCTACAAATGCAAGAATCCGCGCTGCGGCTACCGCCTTGAGCAAGAGCGCACTCTGCCTCGACTCGAACGCTACGACGACGAATGGCGTGCCGTCGGCTGGGCAATCGGCAGCGTGCTTGGTGATTCGCTGTCGAGCGCAGGCAGTCGGTCTGCTGTGGGCGGATTTTCGAGTGGCAGTTCATCAGGTGGCAGCAGCTTTGGCGGTGGCAGCTCGGGCGGTGGCGGTGCAGGCAGGGGTTGGTGAACGGCATGCAAGACCAGCGACTGAACCCTGAACAAGCTCAGGAAGTGATTCGCGAAGCGATTCGGCTCCAGCAGGAACAGGAGAACACGATTGAAGCATCGACCTTAGAAGCCAGCGCGGCGGAAATCGGAGTCGATCCCCACCACCTGCGCGAGGCACTGCGCCGCGTGGAACAGGAGCGTGAACAGCGCGCCCGTCGCCAGCGCACGCTGCTTCTGACGCTCGCAGGAGTCGCTGCCCTGTTCCTCCTGAACCTGCTTTACAGTCAGCGCGTTCTCAGTCAGACGTGGGCGGAGGTACAGCGCAGTCGCGCACAACTGCAAAATGTACAGCAGCGCAAGCAATCGCTCATCCCCGCACTGGAAAATCTGGCGCAGCAGGTAAATCAGGCACAGCGTGAACGGCTCCAAATGCTGGCGCATGCGCTGCGCCAGAACCCTAACGATGCCAACGCACTGGCGTTGCAGTTGTTGCGCGACCCTGCCATGCGCAACGACTGGGCGATTGTGCGCCTGATGGACGAAATCACGGGAAGCGAGAACCGAATTGCCGTCGAACGCAAGCGTTTTGAGGAAGCCGCAATCCGCTACGAGCAGACTGCCCGCCGATTTCCAGTGAATCTTGCCCGCCCGCTGCTGGGCTACCCTGCACGAATCGACCGCACCGACTGAGAGCGGTATGCTCCTCAAAGTTCAAATCGTCCTGAAACCCGCAAGGCGCACAGAGGGCAACGGCGTTCGCGATGGCGAGAACGCAATTGCACCTATCGGGTATAATCCGCCGCTTCTAAGGAGGGTAGATAATGGCGACGCACTTCTTCCTCAAGGCAGAGCCACGCGAACTGTTGGGCAAGAAAGCAAAGCGGCTACTGCGGCAGGGCTATGTGCCAGGCGTGGTGTTCCGCGCCAGTGGCGAATCGACGCCCGTGCAGTTTGAGGAGCGCACTTTGGGGCGTGTGCTACATCAGGCGGGCACAACACACCTCATCGAACTGGAGTTGAACGGCGAGAAACTCACCACCCTGCTGCGTGAAGTCGATCGGGAACCCATCACAACGCGCATTCGGCATGTGAGCCTGTGGGCGATGGCACTGGACGAGCCGATAGAGACCGAAGTGCCCATCGTGCTGGAAGGCGAGTCGCTTGCGCTCAAGTCGGGCGGCGTGCTAATCCATCCTGTCGAGAAGCTCCGCATCAAGTGCCTGCCCACCCAGATTCCCGAAGCGATTCATGTGAGCCTTGAGCCGCTGCAGAACTTCGGCGACTCGATCCACCTGCGCGACATTCAGCTACCTGCAGGTGTGCAGGCACTGGATGACCCCGACACCACCATCGCCTCGGTCTCCGCGCCGAAAGGTGTGGAGGAGGAAGCAGCGGAGGTGGTGGCGGAGAGCTGACGATGCGCTGTCGCCCCCGCCATTTGCACGCGACTCTGTTTCGGATGCCGCATCGCCCTCACCTCCTTGTCCCCTCGCCCACTGCGTGGGAGAGGAGGAACTAATACCGATTGGGGTTTCAAATGCTTCATTTGCCCTCACCCCCTTGCCCCCTCGCCCTCCGGGAGAGGGGGTTAGGGTGGTGAAACGAGACGATTTCATCTGTGAGGCACTTATGTCCCTCAAATGTGAAATCGTCCCTGATTGGTACGATGGCGTTCGCGCCATCGTCAGGCGACGGCGAAACGCCGTCGTAGCCTGTATCTCCTGCGCGTTTAGAGCGGTCTGATCTTGGAGGCATTTATGTCCCTCAAAGGTTAAATCGTCCCTTTTCTACAGGGCGGGTTAGGAACCCGCCCCTACCCAAAACGCTCTGTAGGGGCGCGTTGAGAACGCGCCCCAAACAGGACGATTTCATATTTGAGGGACTTAAGTGCCTCCAAGATTAAATCGCCTCGGAATTTGCACGCACAGTTGGTGCGACGGCATTCGTGCCGTCGCAGGCGATGGCAGGAATGCCATCGCCCCAAATCGGGACGATTTCAAGTT
>JANXCK010000094.1 GCA_025060055.1 Fimbriimonadales bacterium
ATTGACGGCGGTGGCATCACCTTTGCCTCAGGCGGTCGCTATCAGGTAGGCGGTACGGTGGGACAGCCTGACGCCCACGACCTGCAGCCCGCTGGTCGATACACGCAGTCGGGCGGCTTTTGGTTTCCTTGCGCGATTGCCAGCAACGGAGATGCTGACGCCAGCGGCTGCGTGAACGACCAAGACCTGCTGATTGTGCTGCTCAACTTCGGTCAGACTGGGGTGTTGATTGCCGACATCAACTGCGATGGTATCGTGAACGATCAAGACCTGTTGATTGTGCTGCTCAACTTCGGTCAAGGCTGTTGATGACTGTGTCCGCAAGTTGCTTGTGCGGGGCGTCGCCAGCGCGACGCCCCGCAACGCATTCGTCGGGTATATTTTCACATCTTTGGAAGGAGGTAGCGTTTAGAATGCAACCACAGTACCATTTGGGCACTCTCTGCGTGCATGGCGGTCAGGAGCCAGACCCCATCACGGGGGCGCGCGCCGTGCCGATTTATCAGACCACATCCTACCTGTTCGATAGCGTCGACCACGCCGCCAGCCTGTTTGACCTCAAGACGCCTGGCTTTATCTACACGAGGATTATGAACCCCACCCAAGGCGTGTTCGAGCAGCGGATGGCGATGTTGGAAGGGGGCGTGGGCGCGCTCGCGCTCGCGTCAGGGCAGGCGGCGGAGACGCTCGCGATTCTGGCAATCGCCGACACGGGCGACGACATCGTGTCCACTACCAGCCTGTATGGGGGCACTTACAACCTGTTCAAGTACACCTTCCCCCAGAAGTTCGGCATCACGGTTCACTTTGTGGACCCGCGCGACCCTGAGAACTTCCGCAAAGCCATCACGCCCAAAACGCGCGCCTTATACATCGAGTCCATCGGCAACCCCAAGCTCGATGTGCATGATTTCGAAGCGATTGCCAACATCGCGCACGAGCACGGCATCCCGCTGATTGTGGACAACACGATTCCGACGCCGATTTTGCTGCGCCCGTTCGACTGGGGCGCAGATATCGTCGTGCATTCTGCCACGAAGTTCATCGGCGGGCACGGCAACAGCATCGGCGGCGTGATTGTGGACTCAGGCAAGTTCAACTGGGATAACGGCAAGTTCCCGCAGCTTACCACGCCCGACCCCAGCTATCACGGCTTGAACTTCCGCGAGGCGTTTGGCGATATGGCGTATATCATCAAGGTGCGCGCCCAGCTGCTGCGCGATTTAGGACCCGCGATTTCGCCGTTCAACGCGTTTCTCTTTCTGCAAGGGCTGGAGACACTGCACTTGCGGATGGAGCGACACAGCCAGAACGCCTTGCGCGTGGCGCAGTGGCTTAGTGAACACCCCAAAGTCGCTTGGGTGAGCTATCCCGGCTTGCCAAGCAGCCCGTATTACGAACTGGCGAAGAAGTACCTGCCGAAAGGGCAGGGCGCTATCGTGGGCTTTGGCGTGAAGGGCGGCTACGACGCTGCCGTGCGCGTGATCCAGCATGTGAAGTTGCACTCACATCTGGCGAACATCGGCGATGCCAAGTCGCTGATTATTCATCCCGCCAGCACCACGCACCGCCAGCTGACCCCAGAACAACAGCAGGAGACGGGCGTCACACCCGACTTCATCCGCCTGTCGGTCGGCATCGAGGATGTGGAGGACATCATCGCCGACTTGGATCAGGCGTTAGCGCACGCCTAAGCGCGAGTGCGGCGGCGAAGACGCCGTCGCACCTCGAACTGCCACCCCGATAAATTACCAGTTTTTCTTTTTGTCACAAGCTTGTCACGCTCCACAGGCTACACTGAGATGTGATACCAACTGCCCTTTCGAATGGCGCGGTCGTCGGCGAGGAAGCCGAGCGGATGTTCTCCGCGAACTACCAAGACGGCAGTTGGAGTCGAATCACTACCCTGTTCCGCTGGGGTAGCAACTACGCTAACTTGGTGAATGTTGCCTACCACAGCCCCTCGAACCAGGGCGCACGATTCATCTTCACCGCTGACACAGAATACTATGTGCGCTTGCACAGCTTCCAGATGGGTGGGTGGCCCAACACCGATCGGGTTCTGCCCTTCCTGCAGGTGCTGGTGGACGGCAACCCCGTGCTGACCCAGACGAATATCACAATCAGTGGCAGTACGGCGAATACCTTCAGCTTCGACCCGAATGTGGTGAAGGGAGGTGTGATTGAGATTCGCTTCGGCGGGGACTGGAATGTTGGGATAGACAACATCGGTTTCTCGCAGGAGTTCATTCCTGAGCCAGCGTCGCTATTGGCGCTGGGCGCGGGGTTGGCGGGCTTGGCGGGGCAGCGCCGTCGAATCCGCTAATCGCTCCTTCCCTCTGTTAGGGCACACGGGGATGCGCCCCTACTGTAGTGTTCGGCGCTGCGCCGACAATCGTGGGGGCGACTCCTCGTGTCTGCCTCCTCCCACTGGGAGGGGGCAAGGGCAACAAAGCGGGACGACTTCAGAGTATACAGACTGAGCACGTTCTACACAGCGACCCTACCCTGACTCCTCCTCTGCATGGTACACTATGCCCCGAACGGAGGTGCTATGCGAGCGTCGCAGTATTTTATGCCGACTTTGCGCGAGGCGCCTGCGGAGGCGGAGCTACCGAGCCACAGACTGCTGCTGCGTGGCGGCTTTATTCGCAAGCTCGCCGCAGGTGTGTATAGCTATCTGCCTCTCGGCTGGCGCGTGATTCGCAAAATTGAGCAAATTGTGCGCGAGGAGAGCGACCGAATCGGTGGGATCGAGCTGTTTATGCCCGCGCTCGTGCCCGAAGAACTCCTCGACGAGACAGGGCGCAGCGGGTTGGACATCCTGTTCAAGCTCAAAGACCGCCATCACCGCCCTTTTACCTTAGGATTCACCCACGAGGAAGTGATTACCGACATCGTGCGGCACGCGGTGAGTTCCTATCGGCAGATGCCACTTCTGCTGTACCAAATCCAAACCAAGTTCCGCGATGAGCCGCGCCCGCGCGGCGGCGTGATTCGCGCTCGCGAGTTTATCATGTACGACGGCTACAGCTTCGACACCGACGAAACCGCACTGGAGACGATGTACCAGAAGGTGCGTGACGCCTACCTGCGGATGTTCCAGCGCATGGGCTTGCCTACGCTGATTGTGGACGCTGAGGCGGGGGCGATTGGCGGCGGCAGAAACGAGGAGTTTATGATTATCGCCGAGAGCGGCGAGGACAAGGTACTGCAGTGCGACAAAAGCGGCTACGCGGCGAACGCAGAGCGGTGTGAACTGCCCGACCCGAAGCTCACGCCGCCGCCGATTGACGACATCCCGCCGATGCAAAAGGTGAATACCCCCAACGCTCGCACGGTAGAGGAGGTATGCGCGTTTTTCAACACCACGCCCGACCGCCTCGTGAAGACGCTGCTGCTGCGCGTGGACGGCAAGCCTGTGGCGGCGTTAGTGCGCGGCGATCGGGAGCTGAACCCCTACAAGCTGATGCACGCCTTAGACGGCGAAAGCGTGGAAATGCTGGACGCAGCGACCATCGAGCGGCTCACGAACGCCCCCGTCGGTTTCGCAGGTCCGGTTGGATTGCCCCCTGAGGTGCCGCTCTACGCCGATTACGAACTGCGCGGGTTGCAGGATTTTATCACCGGTGCAAACGCGCCCGACGCGCACCTGATTCATGTGTGCTGGGGACGCGACTTCCCCGAACCCATCTGGGCGGATCTGCGCGTCGCGCAGGCGGGCGATCGATCACCGCGCCATCCCGACGGCACGCTGCGTGAAGTGCGCGGTATTGAGGTCGGGCATATTTTCCAGCTCGGCACAAAGTACAGTCAGGCGATGGGCGCGCTGTTCACCGACGCGGCAGGCAACCAGAAGCCGATTATCATGGGCTGCTACGGGCTGGGCGTGAGCCGCTGCCTCGCAGCCATCGTGGAAGCGCACCACGACGAGGACGGTATCTGCTTCCCCATCACCGTCGCGCCGTTCGAGGTGATTCTGATTCTGGTGAACCCCGAGGATGCTGCCCAGCGTACCGCGGCTGAGCAACTGTATCAGCAGCTCAACGCGCTGGGCGTGGAGGTGCTGTATGACGACCGTGATGAGCGCAGCGGCGTCAAATTCAAGGACGCCGACTTGATTGGCATCCCGCTTCAGGTGGTCGTGGGGCGCGCGGTGCAGGAAGGGCGCGTGGAACTGCGTTTGCGCACGGATAAGCACGCCGAGCGGTTCGATTTATCCTCAGCGGCGCCAGCAATCGCCGAGCGCGTGCAGGCGATGAAAGCGACCATCGAAAACGCATGCTAAGAGACTGCCTCATACACGGCTCAAGCCGTTCCTGCGCAGACGAAGCCGACCTCTGTCGGCTCATAGCCCGCGGAGGCGGGCTTACACCAATCGGCTTAGCAGACGCCGTCATGTCGTCGGCGAGACGCCGACGCTACGCACGCGCATGCATCGCGTCAGCGTCCCGCTGACAAATGGCGTCATCTGAAACTCCGATTGGTATTAGTTGCCCGGTGTATCACGCGATTTCTCAAGCAGTCTTTAAATGCGCAACGCTTCCTGCACGCGCATAACCTCTTGCACAATCGCCTGCTTCAGCCCTTCGTACTGGGCGTCGGCGATGCCCAGCGATTGGCGCACGGTGAAAGGCAGATCGTACAGCACGGGCGCGCCGAGCGCGAACCCCGCTTGGTGCGCCAACACATTCGCTGCGTGCACGATACACCCCAACGGACACTCCTCGAAGCTCACATCCTCGTGGTGGCGACGCATCGGCTCGCGCATGCTCTCTGGCAGGTTCCACTGCTCTGCCAGCAGTTCGCCGACCTCCACATGTGTGTAGTGCAGCACTTCATGCTCGGCTTCGATCAGCGGTAAATTGCGCTCTAAGGAAAGCTGGATTGCCTGATCCAGTTCGTTGGGCAGGAACCGATCCATCACCAGCCTGCCCGCGTCGTGGAGCAGCCCAACGAGAAACGCCTCTTCGGGGTCGCGCCAGCCCTTGAGCTTGGCAAGCACGCGCGCGGCGCTCGCCGTCGCCAGCGAGTGCTGCCAGAAGGCGAGGCGGTCGAACCGCTTGGACGCGCCGCGCACCGCTGTCATCTGCTGATATGCCTGACCCACCACTACCGAGCGCACCGCAGATAGCCCCATTACCGAAATCGCCTGCGAGACGGTCTTAATCCTGCCTGGCGCACCGTAGTACGCGCTGTTGGCGGTCTTGAGCAGCTTGGAAGCCAGCCCTGCATCACGCTCAATCAGCGCCCCAATCTGTCGTGGCGAGGCGTTTGGGTTATCCACCCATCGTAGTACCTGACTCGTCACCTGCGGCAGCATGCCCAGTCCCGGCGTCCGTGCCACTCGAATTGCCAGCGCACTCAGTTCCATTACCCAAGCCTCCAAGAGGCGTTATTCCACACAATGACCGGTGCCTTGCTAAGAGACTGTTTAGGAAATAGACGACTGAAGCCGTTCCTGTGCAGACGAAGCCGACTTCCTTCGGCTGATAGTTCGCATAGGCGGGCTTTGTCTGCACAGACACGGCTTCAGCCGTCAAGAACGCCAACTGACTTCTTAGACAGTCTCTCAAACACAAAAATCGGGTACGACGGCATGCTTGCCGTCGTACCAAAGGCTCGCCTAATCCTACATTAGCCCCTGAGGTAGATGTCGGGTCCCAGTGGCGGGCAATCGAAGTTGTCGGCGCCGCGCTTGCGCAGGTGCACGCCATACCACACCACGAGGTCCTCGTTGAAGGTGCGCTCGCCGTTGACATACTGCGTAATGTTCGCAAATGGACCGCCACTGCCCATCATCTCTGTGCTGCGTGCTTTGACAACCCACAGGCTTCCCTCGCCTGTGCTGGGCGTTTCGTGGAAGCCATCCCTTGCGCCGGGCACGATTTCTGCAGTAAAGCCTGTGCTGAGCTTGCGCACGCGCCAGCGCGTATTGCGGTTGGGCCAGCGGAACCGCCGCGCCTCGATGCGGATTGGCTGCCAGTTCTCGCGGCGCGCCCCGCGTGGCGAATCGGTCTCTTCCACCACCAAACCGCCGATGCCATCCAGCGCAAAGTGCAGCCGCCAGTAGCCGTTATGTAACCGCGCAATACACACACAGGGACTATCCGTGTAGCCATACAGGAAGCGTGGCTTGAGAATCCCCGCGAGGTTGAACCGCCAACCCGTGATATAGCGATACCAGCCTGCAGAGCATTCGCTGATAAGGAGAATCTCGTTCCCGCCTGGCTCCTCGTGAATGCCTACGCCCCGAAAGTTGCCCGAGTCGTTGCCGTCGTCGCAGATGGTGATGGCGCGCGTGTCAGGGTTAGCGAACCGCAACCCGTTGCCCAAGTCGGTGCCCGTGCACTTAAAGCATGTCTCTTGGTCGAGCCAGTCACGGTAGGGTCCGCAACTTCCATTATAAAACACATTCAGCACGGGCATTCCGCCGCGCTTTAGCAC
>JANXCK010000253.1 GCA_025060055.1 Fimbriimonadales bacterium
TTCTCTGGAAGGCTGGTATCGTGCGTTTGGAGGTCAGAATGAGTCGTGACGTCTTGATGCTTTTGTTCAAGTTGCGTAATAACATCGTTTTAGAGGGCGACGTCGGCTTAGCGGAGCGCGAACTG
Organism: Fimbriimonadales bacterium; assembly: GCA_025060055.1. Taxonomy (GTDB): domain Bacteria; phylum Armatimonadota; class Fimbriimonadia; order Fimbriimonadales; family GBS-DC; genus GBS-DC. The sequence continues at coordinate 126 of JANXCK010000253.1, forward strand.
CAGTCGCTCTTAGGGCAGGCTGTTCAGCCAGTTTACACAGATGATATGAAACAGTGGGAGTCTGCCCAGTGGGTTCTCCCGAAAGACATCGAGCTACGTCGCGGCGGGGTAGCTGGTTATCTGTGTACTGCAGAAGCAGCAGATTTGACACGCTTGTTCTGGCGACTATCCTTCTGTGAGCAGGTGTTTGGCGTTGCTCCGAACACTGAATATATCCGAGAGTTGTTATCTCGTTTGCCAGCCAGCTTTGTGCGTTGTCGCGTTATTAGGGGAAGGCTCACTTTTATGTTTGTTCCCTTCAGCGCAGTTGCGGAGTGGTCGGATGTAGTCGCCCGCAGGGCGCGCTCCCCCAGCGAAGTGGAAGCCAGTTTAGACTATCTTTGCAAGGCGATTGTCAGTGAGCAACCCACCACTCTGCCCCAGACACTGCGAGGCGTGTTAGCGGCGAAGCAGACGACAGGACATCTGTTCCATGGGTTGCATGTCTACAAGGCGAAGTTCTTTCCGCGCATGGCGCGCGCCTTCCTCAACCTGTGCGGCGGTACTACTGTCTTGGATCCTTTCGCAGGCAGCGGTACCGCCCTGATTGAGGCGTCCGTAATGGGGATTCCATCTGTTGGAATTGATATTGACCCACTTTCAGTGGCGATTACGCAGGCGAAAGCGAGCCTGCTCGCTAACCCAGGCGACTACTTGGAGAAAATCGGCGAAGTCCAGCGGCGAATCGAGTCGCTTGATAAGGGTCAGGGTAGCCTGTTCGAGATGGCTGAAACACCCGCGCTGTATAGCATCACACCTGCTTTTCTGCGTCGTCGAGTCCCCGAACCGATTCTGCGCGAGGTTGAAGCAGACGTGGCACATATCCTGAGGGCACTGCGTGGCTTACCGTCGTGCAGTCCGCTCCACGTTGCTCTAAGCGACGCTCTCTCGCGCAAGTTTAAGTTTCGTTTCTTAGGGCTTGGGTACGGACGCTTTTCGCTCACCATTTTGCCGCGCCGCGTGCGCCTAATCTTCGCAGATAACCTAAGCTACTTGGCGAAGGCGATTGTCGCGTGGCAGTGGCTGCGTCGTCGGACGGGCGTTTCCCCAGCACCTATCCAGACGGTTCGAGGTGATGCACGGAGCCTCCCGTTGGAAGCACAAAGCATCGACTGTGTCGTCACCAGTCCACCTTACATGCCCGCCTCCTCTGGGCGAGAAAACTATCTCAAAAGTAAGGCGTATGCGATGACCGCGTTGGGTCTCGTCGCACCCGACTCTGTGGATGCGCTGGAAGCCGAACTGATAGGTTCAGTGCAACGCACCGAACCTATCAACGACTTGCCTGCAGACGCAGTAAAACTTGTTGAGTGGATGCAGAGCGACCCAACACGATGCGTTAAGGCAGCTGCGACGGCGCGCTACTTTGCGGACATACGCGAGTCGCTGCGGGAGATTCGGCGCGTGCTAAAGCCGAACGGGAAATGTGCGTATGTCGTAGCGCAGCGACATGTATTCTACCGCTACAAGTCGCGTGAAGTCGTGCGTGTGGTTGAGAATGCAGATATCATCGCGGAGTTAGCGCGCCAAGCGGGGCTGGAGGTACAGGAGCTTATTCATGTAGAGCTGCAAAAGCAAAACACGATAGCGCGCCCGCGCTCCCTCGACGCGTACTATGAGACGATAGTGCTGCTGGAAAAAAGGTGATGCCGTGCAGGAACAGAACCTGAGTGAATCGCGTAGTTATGTTGGGATAGGAGGGGAGATCTATGGGATTTCTGAAGCTGGTGGTGTGGGCAATCGGGTTGCTGATTGCCTTCGGGTTAGTGTTCCGCTCCGCTGCTGCACGCAAGGAAGGTGAGACCAACCTTTCCACCATCGCCTCGATTGCAGTGGCGGGGTTAGTGGTGCTGGTGACGGCGTTGCTGACGGCGAGCTTTGGGCAAGTGCCCGCAGGGTATCGGGGTGTGGTGCTAATGTTCGGCGCACCCACAGGACAGGTGCTGGGCGAAGGGTTCTACACCCTACTGCCGCCCTACATCAAAACCGTCGAGCTGATGAGCGTGCAGGTGCACGCCTACGAAACGCCTGCCGAAGCCGCCTCCAAAGACCTGCAGGTCGTCAAAACCCAAGTGACGCTGAACTACACCTTAGACCCCAACTCTGTGGTGCAAGTCTATCGCAACTTGCGCAACGAGTATGTCGACCGTGTCATCAAGCCCGCGATTCAAGAAGCGGTGAAGGCGACCACGGCACGCTTCACAGCCGAAGAGCTAATCACCAAACGCCCTGAGGTACGCGACGCTATTGAGAGCAGCCTTTCGCAACGCTTGAACCGATTCGGCATTCAGGTCGTCGCGATGTCGATTACTGACTTCAACTTCAGCGAGGCGTTCAACCAAGCAATCGAGGCGAAAGTCACGGCGCAGCAGCAAGCGCTCAAAGCGGAGCGCGACCTGCAGCGCGTCAAACTCGAAGCGCAGCAGGAGATAGAACGCGCGAAAGCAGAGGCAGAGGCGTTGCGCATCCAGAAACAGAATGTCACGCCCGAACTCGTGCGCCTGCGCCAGATCGAGGCACAGCTCAAAGCTATCGAGAAATGGGATGGCAAGATGCCGACGGTCGTCACGGCGGGCGGTCTGGTGCCTTTGCTGGATGTGTTTGGTGCGCAGCGGTGACCCACCATGACAGAGGAGCAGTTCGATCGCCTGGTCAAGCGGTATGAGGTAGAGTCAGCGCGTAGCCCTGCATGGTATCGCCTGCGCGTGGGGCTGTTTACTATGCTGGGCTACGCCTACATCGCCCTGATGCTGCTGGTTGCCCTGTCAATCGTGGGCGTGCCAATCTACCTGCTCATCCAGTTTCCCCGATTTCTAAGCACATACCTCAATCTGTTCTTGCCTGCGATGGCGTTTGGTTTGGCAATGGTGTGGCTGATTGCGCGTTCGCTGGTGGTGCGTATTCCGCGCCCGCAGGGGGTCGAACTCAAGCGTTCGCAAGCGCCGCGCCTGTTTGCGATGCTCGACGGCTTGCGCTCCGAACTGCGCACGCCCCCGATTCATCGCGTACTCATCACCCCTGAGTTCAACGCTTCAATTTGGCAGTATCCGCGTCTGGGCATATTCGGTTGGCAGGAAAACCACCTCATCTTGGGGCTGCCGCTGCTGCAGATTCTGGGCTATCCGCATGTGCGAGGTGTGGTCGCACACGAACTGGGACACCTTTCCAAGCAGCACAGCCGCTTCGGGCAGTGGATTTACCGTCAGACACGCACTTGGGAGAACCTCACGGATCACATGGCGCAGCGCGAGCAGCGGGGCGACCTCATCACGCCGTTCTTCGAGTGGTATATGCCCCGCTTGGAGGCGATGAGCTTCGCCTTGCGTCGCCAAGAAGAGTATGAAGCCGATCGCACGGCAGTGCGCACTGTGGGCGTGAAGACCTACGGCGACGCACTGTGCCTGATGCCCATCGCCCTTGATTGGCTTGAAGCGTACTGGCAGCAGGTGTATGACCAAGTCAAGCACAGCGACACACCGATTGGTAAACCGTTCCACGAGGTCGGCGCTGCGTTCCGTCGCGAGTGGAACCCCGACACCGCTGCGCAGGTGCTTCAGGCAGCGCTGAACTATCCAACCGATGTGATGGACACACACCCGTCGCTCGCTGATCGGCTGCGTGCGATTGGATACGCCAAGCCGTCGCCCGATCCGCTGCGTCCTACGCCCGTGCCGTTGCCCGAACCGCCTGCTCAAAGCGCTGCCGAATATCTGCTGGGCGATGCCGAAACCGCCCTCGCCGACAGGTTCCACGCCGAGTGGCAATCGGGCATAGAGCCTGCATGGCAGCAGCAGTACCAGACAATGCAGCGTGTTCGCGAGCAAGCCGAAGCCCTCCAGCAAAAAGCGCAACAGGAGACGCTGGACGCGAATGAACTCTATCTGCTGGCAAGCAGCACGCTCGCGCTGCAAGGCGAGGCGCACGCTATCCCGCTTCTGCAGCAAGCACTGCAGCGCGACCCCGACCACGCGCCCTCGCACCTGCTGCTGGGCGCCCTGCTGCTGCGCCAAAACGACGCGGCAGGTGTTGCCCACTTGGAGCGTGCCATGGAACTCGACCCCCACCTCACAACCGAAGCAGCAGGCACTCTGCACGACTATTACATCAGCCAGGGCGACGAGGCGCGTGCAGCCAGCTGCCGCGCCAAGATTCGCGCCTACCACGCTCAGCTGGCAACCGCTCACTACGAACGCAAGCGTATCACCCTGCGCGATCACTTCCTCCCACACGGATTGACCCCCGAACAACTGCAGTCCCTGCAGCAGCAGCTGAGCCAACACCCTGAGATTGTCAAAGCCTATCTCGTGCGTAAGGAACTCAAAGCCTTTCAAGAAGAGCCGATGCTGGTGCTGGGCGTGCGTCCGCGCTGGAGCAGCGCAGGTCATCAGACCAATCAGCTCCTGGAACGCCTCTCTGAGCAGATTACCTACCCTTACCAGACGACGATTATCGCCTTGGTCGGCGAGGGCAGGCGATTTGAGAAAGTGTTCGAGAAAGTGCCCGACGCTCTCATCCTGAGCCGATAGCATGGAAGCGTACATCGACTCGTTCCTGGACTACTTAGCGCGGGAGCGCCAGGTCTCGCTGCACACGCTGAACGCCTACGCAGTCGACTTGGCGCAGTTTTGCGAGTACCTCCGTCGGGCGGCGCGCCATGACCCAAGCGATTGGGACTCGTCGCTGTGGGAGGGGTTCATGCACTACCTGAGGCGGCGCCAGATGCGGGAAGCGAGTATCGCGCGTAAGCTCAGCGCAGTGCGCGCGTTCCTGAAATATCTGCATCGGCGCGGCATTTTGGACGAGGAGCCGCCCGACACGCTCGTTGCACCGAAGGTGCAGCGCACCTTGCCCACCACGCTCACCCCCCACGAACTCCGCCGCTTGCTGCTACAGCCCTCGTTGGACACACCGCATGGCGTGCGCGACCGCACGATGCTGGAGACGATGTACACCACGGGGATGCGCGTTTCGGAGTTGCTGAACCTGACGCTGGAGCAGTTGAACCTCAGCGAGCAGCTGGTGCGCGTGGAGGGCAAGCGCGGGCGCGAACGCTGGCTGCCCTTACCCGATGACACGGTCTACTGGCTACAACGCTATCTTGGCGACGCCCGCCCCAAGCTCGTCAACCCCAAACGCCCCAGCACCGTTCTGTTCCTGAACGATCGAGGTGAGGCGCTGAGCCGAGTCGCGTTCTGGGGCAAAGTCAAGCACTACGCTGCGTGCGCGGGGATCGAGAAAGCCATCTCGCCGCACACCCTGCGCCACTCGTTCGCCGTGCATCTCCTGAACGGCGGCGCCGACCTGCGCGCCGTGCAGCAACTGCTGGG
>JANXCK010000051.1 GCA_025060055.1 Fimbriimonadales bacterium
GAACTTGTGCCTGTATCGGGGGATGACAATCGTCACGATGCCGCGCTTCGACCTTGAGCAGTTCCTGAAGGTGATGCAAGATTATCAAATCACGCGGGCGAACCTGGTGCCGCCGATTATTCTCGCGCTGGCAAAGCACCCGATTGTAGACAACTACGACCTCTCGCATCTGCGAATCGTCATGTCGGGCGCGGCGCCGCTCAGCGCGGAGCTGGCGCAAGCGTGTGCCGATCGACTGGGCTGCATCGTGCTGCAAGGCTACGGCTTGACCGAGACCAGCCCTGTGACGCATGTGAACCCCGAGGATCCCGCACGCATCAAGCTCGGCTCCGTCGGCGTGCCCATCGCCAGCACGGAGTGTGCCGTTGTGAGTTTGGAGACTGGTAATCCGCTGGGCGTGCGCGAGGAAGGCGAAATCTGGATTCGCGGTCCGCAAGTGATGAAGGGCTATCTGAACAATCCAGAGGCTACTGCCCAAACGCTCACACCCGATGGCTGGCTGCGCACAGGCGACGTGGGCTATGTGGACGAGGATGGCTACTTCTACATCGTGGACCGCGTCAAAGAGATGATTAAATACAAGGGCTTGCAAATCGCGCCTGCGGAGCTGGAAGCAGTGCTACTGACACACCCAGCGGTCGCCGACGCAGCGGTTATTCCCAGCCCCGACGAGGAGGCGGGTGAAGTGCCCAAGGCGTTCGTCGTGCTGAAAGGACAGACGACAGCAGAAGAACTAATGGACTATGTCGCCGAGCGGGTCGCCCCCTTCAAGAAGGTTCGGCGCATCGAGTTCGTGGAGCAGATTCCCAAATCGCCTTCGGGCAAGATCCTACGCCGCGTGCTGGTACAGCAGGAGCGTGAACGCGCCTCCTCGTAGCATCCCCCTGAACCCCCCTCTCCGTAAACGGAGAGGGGGCAGTGGGTTGCATTCGGGGTATTGGGGTACAATTGTCGTAGACCGCGAACATCGGCGACGATGGAAGCGGGATCTCACGCGCTGTGCTTCTGAGTTTAGGAGGTTTTTTATGCGAAAGGTGGCTTTGTGGGCAGGGCTTGGAGCAATCTTTTTGGGCGCGTCAGCGCAACAGGTGCTGATGACGCCTTATCTGGAACGCGAACCGAACAACAATCGGGACGCGCCCCAAGTGATAGAGACCCCTGTCTCTTCCTCTCAAGGCTTCGTCGTGTGGGAGGCACTCATCACGCCCGCAGGCGAAAGTGACTTCTACCGATTTCAGATTACGGAGCCGGGCACATACTCGATTCGCGTGGACACTAACCGTGACACGATTGTACAAGTGTATGATTTTAACGGCGTGTTGATAGCCGCGAACAACAACGGTGGCAATCCTGACCTACCGCTCAACCGCCTTGCGTCGGGTGTTACACTCGACTTAGAAGCAGGTACTTACATAGTGGAGGTCGCTTATGTCCCGCAGATTAGAGCGCGGGCGCGCTACGCGCTGCGCGTGTTTCCAGGCGTCACCGCCCCCGATTACGACCCCACCGAGCCGAATGATACGCCTCAGCAAGCACTTTACCTGGGACGCCTTTCAGGGGGCGAGTTTATCACCGACGAGTACCGTTTCCTGACCTACGGAAGCAACGATGTCGATGTGTATCGCTTTGATTTAGACAGCACTGGACAACCGCTGAAAATCCGTACCCAGACCTATGTGGACACCGTGCTGCGTGTCGTTGACCCGAATGGACGGGTCTATGAAAACGACGACTCGGAGTGGGATACGCTGAACAACGGGGCATCCGAGGTGCGGATTAGCCTTGCCCCGCGCGGGACTTACTATGTGTTTGTGTGGGCAAGCCCCGCGTGGGGCGGATACTACCGTTTGCGTGTGAGCGCGCCCTTGCCGAACGAAATTGTGCTGCGCGATGGTGACGCCGAGTTCCGCCTGCGCGACCTGCGCGGCGACCGCACACGCAACCCCTTCAACAACGCCGACTGGACTCAGGGCGAGCGCGACCACTTCTACCAGATGGGCTGGTGGTATCGAATACAAGATGTAGACCCGCACGAGTTCACGCTCGGCAACCTCGTGTACTACGACCAACCGACTCTAAATCAGGCGACACTGGCTTACATAGAACCAGAAGGCTTGCTCATCATCACACGCTACGAGCTGCGTCGAACCGCTGATGCGGGGAGCATCCTCTTTGTTGATGCGCAAGTGTTCAACTTCCAGTTCCAGCCGCGCACAGTCCACCTTTTCCACTACGCCGACATAGACCTCAGTGGCACGCCGACGAACTTTGCCCGCTGGGACGGCACACGCATGCGCGTCGAAACACAACTGGATCGGGCGTGGCTTGCAGCCCTAATGCCTTACACGCGCTGGCAGGCAAGCGCGTATCCGAGCATTCTCGACGCGTTGCTTGACCTCGAACCGACCAATCTCTCGGATGGAACGCTGCCTTTGGAAGGCGACTTCACAGGAGCGTTTCAGTGGACACTCTCGCTGGCGCCTTTCGCGTATCGCACGGTGCGCGTTCACTACGCGTTGAACACAAACTTCGTGCCGAATGCCGCCGATGTTGACCGCAACGGCTGCGTCAACGACATCGACCTGCTGCGACTCTTGATCGAATTCGGAAGCGTCAATCCGTTCTCGGGAGCAGATGTCAACGGCGACGGTGCTGTGAGTGATGGCGATTTGCTACAGGCGCTGCTTAGCTTTGGCGCAGGATGTCAATAGGGTATTCTATAGCTGAGGACAAGGCGAGGTTGCCAATCAGTGGAGGAGTCCATGAGCGAGAAGGAGATTGTTCCCTACCGTCCAGGCTTAGAGGGCGTGACGGCGGGCATCAGCGCGATTTCCGATGTGATCGCCGCCGAAAACCGCTTGATTTATCGCGGCTACGATATTCGCGACTTAGCGAAGCACTGTTCCTTTGAGGAGGTCGCTTACCTTTTGCTGATGGGGCAGCTGCCCACCCGCGCCCAGCTGGAACAGTTCAACGCTGAGCTGATTGCGAATCGCGAGCTGCCTGCTGAGGTTTACAACGTACTGCACGCGCTGCCTAAAGAGAGCCACATGATGGCCGCGTTGCAAGCTGGTGTGGCAACGCTGGGGACTTTAGATCCTCACGCCGACGACCATACGCACGCCGCCAATCTCAGGAAAGCCATCCGCCTCACGGCAAGCATGGCGACTCTGGTCGCTAACGGCTATCGCATCCTGCACTGCGAAGACCCTATCAAGCCCAACCCGAACTTGGGGCACGCCGCGAACTTCCTGTACATGCTGTCGGGACACGAACCAGAGCCGCTGTATGCTGAAGTGATGAATCTCACTTTCATCCTGTACGCTGAGCATGGCTACAACGCCTCCACTTTCACCGCGCGTGTGATCGCCTCTACGCTGGCGGACATCTACTCGGCGGTAGTGGGCGCAATCGGCGCCCTACGCGGCTCGCTACACGGCGGCGCCAACGAGGCGGCGATGGAAGCGATGTTAGAAATCGGCACGCCCGACCGCGCCGAGCCGTGGGTGCTGGAGAAACTCGCCCACAAGGAACGCATCATGGGCTTCGGGCATCGTGAATACAAAACGGGCGACATCCGCGC
>JANXCK010000149.1 GCA_025060055.1 Fimbriimonadales bacterium
CACAATCAAGCCGAAGAACATCAGCACCAAAGACAGTGCCAGCGCAATCGCCCGCTTCTCGAACCGATCCATCGAATCACCTCCAGTGGAGCAGCACGCCGTAGACAGCGAGCCAGACCAATGCGTAGACCAAAATCATGCTCACAAAGAACGCAATTGCGCCTGTCGGTACGAACGGCTCCTGCGTGTCCTTCATTCTATCGCCTCCTCATCCGCGCTCTGCAAAGTAGGTTGATTAGACCTGTCAGGTCTAATGAACATGCTTAGTATACCCTATTTTGAGGGCGTTTGTCAAGGGGGTGAGGGGGTGTTTGAAGTCCCTCAAGGTCAAATCGTCCCGAAGTCGGCAGGGCGAAGGTGGTGCGACGGCGTCTCGCCGTCGCCCGTGACGGCAGGAATGCCGTCGCACCTAACAAGCGGGTTTTGGGGCGCTCAGGTACACTTGCCCCAAATGGCGACCTGTACGCTGGCGCTGTGGCTTCTGCTGTGTGTTTGGGGCGTTGTTGCCTCGTGGGGTGTGAAGCGCGTCCCTCACATCGTCCTTGTGCAGCGCGTTCGTGGGCGCGGTTCGAAGCCGTCTCGTGGGCGCTGGCTCGGCGACTGGGGCAGCTCGATCGTTGCCAGCAGTGTAGGCAGTTTCGCCCCCGCGCTGGCGCCGCAGGCTCCCCTCTGGTTGCAGGCGCTACTGATGGTGGTTGCCAGCGTGGGGCTGCTGCGTTTGCTCTACGCGCTGGATTCGCGCGAGGTGGGGCAGGGCGTGGTAGTCGGGCTGGGGTTGATCGCACTGTTTTTGGACTCGCTCAGTGGCAGCGCGTGGGCAAGGCACGGCGCGCTGGGGCACGGAATGCAAGCCGCAGGCGTGGGCGAGCTGTACGGTAGCCTTGCTATTCTGTGGAGCCTGGTTGTGATTCGTGCGTGGCTGCAAATTGAGGGCAATCCGCTGGGCGCAGCGTACCTGTCGGGGCTGGTCGCCCTCTGGCTTGGCTGGAAGGGGCAGACGCCTGCGCTCGGCTGGAGCGCCACAGCGACCGCGCTTACGCTCGGCTGGCTGGTGCTGCAACGCGAGTGGAGCGAGCGGCGGCGCGTGCGAATTGCGCTCCAGAACCAGCCCGCGCGGGTCGTCAAGCTCCCTCAAGGCTATGACCTTGTGCTGCACGGGGCAATCCTGCTGGGGCTATGTGCTGTTGCACTCTGGCTAAGTGGCATCCCGATGCCCCAGATAGGCGGCTTTAGCTTGCACGACGCTGGATACGCGGCGCTGGCGACAGCCTGCCTTGTGGGGATTGCCCGCGTGCGTTTCATGCGCCCCCTTCCGCCTGCCTTGCAACGCGCTTGGCTGGTTGGAACGCTCTGCCTTGCGCTACTGTGCGAGCCGCGGCTGAGCGCCGTCGCCCTCTGCACGCTCGTTTACTGGGGCTTGGTCGGAGCAATGCTTCAGGAAAGATATGCCTGAGTACAAATCTCTTGGGGACGGACAAGACTGTCCGTGCCACGCTGCACGAGCTGGAAGCCCGTGCCACGCAGGGGCGTCGGCGCGACGCCAACGCTACGAAAGCCTGTCTGCGTTCCCAAACAGTCTCCCAGGCGAAGCTACTCCTCTCGCCGATTCGTGGACGATTTCAGCCCGAGAGCAATCAATCCCGCTAATGCAAATAGCGCCGCGGCAGCAGCATAGGGTAGCGCGTCGCTGTAGTGCAACGCGCCGTTGCCCCCGATTGGCGCGAGAATGCGCGCCAAGCTCTCCAGCGAACCTGAGACGCCCTGAATGCGCCCCTGCTCAGCAGCCGATGCAGAATGGCTAATCAGGCTCACTAAGCACGGTAGTCCCAGTGCGCCCCCTATTGTCGCTATGCCCACCAGCAGGTAGAACAACGCCAGCGAATGCGTGAACGCCGCGCCTGACAGCCCGACGATGTTCAACACCAAGCTCAGCAGCAGCGTGCGCTGCTCGCCCAACGCGTGTACCACGCGCCCAACCAGCACCACCTGCGACAACGCGCCAACCAACCCCACCACCGCCAGCACATACCCAATCTCTTTGGGTCCCAGACCGAAGCGGATGTGCGCGAACAGCGGAAAGGTTGTCTGGTACACCGAGAAACCAAGCCAGAGGATGAAGTTCACCCAGAGCAGGCGAGCGACAGGGCTATGTAGCAGCAGGTGGGGCATCTCGCGCCACGGCGAGGGGCGTTTCGCAGGCGTGAGGTGCGCCGTTTCGGGGAGCGCAAAAAACGCATACGCCGCCGCCAGCAGCGAAATTCCCGCCGCTGCCCACGCAGGCACTGCTAAACCGAAGACCGCCAGCCCGCCGCCCAGCGCAGGTCCGATGATAAACCCCAGCCCGAACGCCGCGCCGATTAAGCCGAAGTTGCGCGCCCGTTTCTCTGGCTCGCTCACATCGGCGATGTAGGCGCGTGCCGTGGTGATGTTTCCCCCCGTGAACCCGTCCAGCAGCCGCGAAACGAACAGCCAGAACAGGTTCGGCGCAAGCGCGAGAATCACAAAACTCAGAGCGGAACCTAACAGGCTCAGAATCAGCACGGGGCGACGCCCGAACCGATCCGACCAGTCGCCCAACAGGGGCGCGGCAACCAGCTGCGCCGCTGAGAACGAGGCAAACAGCAGCCCGATTTGCAGCTCACTTGCTTGAAACCGACGGGCGTAGAAAGGCAGCAACGGGATCACGATTCCGAAGCCGACGAGGCTCACAAAAATCGTCAGGAACACTGCCAGCAACGCGCGGCGCTTGCTCGCCTCGTCAGCTTCGGGCGTGATACGGCGTGGCGTCATCAGTAGCGGCGCTTGCGCTTGCCCACGTGCGGCGCGTGGTGCTTCTTACGCGGTGCGCTGCTCGCCGTTGCAGGCGGTGTCGCGCTCTCGGTCGGGGTCGCACTGCTCGTGGGCTGCCCTGACTTCGTCGGAATCGCTGTCGCCCGCGCTGCCTCCACCTGACGCTGATGCAGCTTCTCGCGTGCATCTTGCCAGCTCACCATAATCTGGCTGGCAACGAAAATCGACGAGTAGGTTCCCGCCACCACGCCAATCAGCATCGCTACATAGAAAAAGCGCAAATCTTGCGTCACTGCGCCCCAAATCACCAGCGCAATCAGCACCAGCAGCAGCGTGAGGCTCGTGTTGATGGAGCGGGCGAGCGTTTGGTTCAGGCTGCGGTTGACAATCGTGGCGAAGGTCTCGCCCCGCGCACGCTGACGCAGGTTCTCGCGCACACGGTCATAAACGACAATCGTGTCGTTGATCGAGAAGCCGACCAGCGTCAGCAAAGCCGTAATAAACAGAGCGTTGATTTCCCAGCCGAGCAGGTAGCCCAGAATCGCCGCGCCGCCGACCATCACCAGCACATCGTGCGCCAGTGCAATCGTTGCAGCGATACCGAACTTGAAGCCGCTCCAGCCGCCCTCTATTGAGAAGCGCAGCGCGATGTAAAGCAGGATGGCGACCAGCGCGACCAGCACGGCGGTGATGGCGCGTTGCACGGTCTCGGCACGCACGCGCGGGCTGACGCTGGCAAAGCTCACCACTTCCAGCTCGCCCAGCGGCTTGAGTGCGTCCACAATCTTCTTCTGGCTATCTATGTTGGCGTCGGCGACATGCACAATCAGCTGGCGGTTGCCCTCCGCAAACAGCGCGCCCACTTTCTCGAAGCCCGCCCCGCGCAGCAGACCCAACACCTGCGCGAGGTTTGCCTCAATCGGGGGCAGCGCCGAAACGGGCACAGCGGGCGCGGCAGGACGCTGTGCCTGAGCAGGTGGCTTGGGCAGCTCTGCAGGCGAGGGATTGTTCTGCCCTGCGTTCGGCTGCGCCGCTGCAGTTGGGCGGTTCGGCTCAGCAGCGGGCTGGTTGCCCTGTGGGTTAGCAGGCTGAGCCGCGGCAGGCTGATTGCCTTGCGGGTTTGCTGTCTGGTCGCCCTGCGGGTTAGCAGGCTGAGCTGCGGCAGGCTGATTGCCCTGTGGATTGGTCGCCTGGTTGCCCTGCGGGTTGGCAGGCGGTGTGGCGGGCGCAGGCGAAGACGCGCGTGGGACACGCTTCTGCAGCACCAGCTCACTGCCACCTGCAAAATCGATGCCAGGCTTCAAACCACCCAGACCTACCCAGAACACTAAGCCGATTAGGATAGCAGCGCCGCTAATCGCGTAATACAGCCCGCGCTTGTTCACGAAGTCGAACCGATCCTTCGCTGCGCCGAGCTGCTCGCCCACCTCCTGCCCCAGCTGGCGACGCAAGCCAAACAGCCGCTCGCTCGGATGCACGCCGACCCCCACCAGCGTATATAGCATCGTGCGCGTGCAGAAAATCGCCGTGAAAAAGCTCATCGTCACGCCAATCCCCAGCGTGGTCGCAAAGCCCTGCACAGGTCCCGTGCCAAAGTAGTACAAAATCAGACAGATGATAATCGTACTGAGGTTCGAGTCGAAAATCGCGGGGAAGGCGCGCTTGAAGGCAGCATCCAGCGCCGCCAGCAGCGTCTTGCCTAAACGCAACTCCTCCTTGAGGCGCTCGAAAATCAGGATGTTCGCGTCGATTGCCATGCCGATGGAGAGGATGAAGCCTGCAATTGCGGGCAGTGAGAAAGTCACGCCCGCCGCCTTGAAAGTCGCCAGTGCGAACAGCACATACAGCCCCAGCGCCAGTGCCGAAAGGAAGCCCGGCAACAGGTAGTAAAACACCATAAACACGGCGACCAGCGCGAACCCGATGATGCCTGCCTGAATGATCCGATCCCACGCCTGCGCCCCCAGAATCGCCTCCACGCGATTGATAGATTCCACTGAGAGGCTCACAGGCAGGGCACCTGCGTTCAGCAAGTCGCGCAGGCGCGCCGCCTGCTTCAAGGTGAAACGCCCCTCAATCACGGGGTCGCGTATGTTCGCCGCCTGCACCTCAGGCGCAGAGATGATTTTGTTATCCAGCAAAATCGCGATGTGCTCTCTGAGGTAGAGCGAGGTGGCGCGAGCGAACTTCTCCGTGCCCTCCGAATTGAAAAACAGCCGCACCTTCGGGTCAAACGACTGGTCAACCACTTCGGCGCGCTCCAAATCGTCGCCCGTGACGATAAGGGGCGAGGACTGGATGATTTTTTGATACTCAGGCATTCCAGGCTCGATTAACTTCGCGTCGGCGCTGGTGAGGTCGCGGAACTTGACCACATCCTCACCACCGACCTGCTCCACGATGAGTTCATAGCGTCCCAATGGCTGCTTTCGCGTGCGCACATCCTTGAGATAGCGGAACTCCAAGCGTGCGGTGGTTTGCAACAAATCAAGTGCATCGCGCTCATCTGTGAAGCCAGGAAGCTCGATGACGATTTCTGTCTCGCCTTTTTGATAGATTGTCGGTTCAATCACGCCCAGCGAGTCGATTCGCCTGTCCAGAATGTCGATAATGGTGCGCATGCGCTCTGGCGACCAGAGTTTGCGTTCTTCGGGCGAGAGCTTTTCGATTTCCGCGCGCAAGGTCAAGCGCAGTCCGCCCTGCACATCCAAACCGCGCCGCGCAGGCTTCGTCATAAACAGGTAGCCCGCCAGCGCTGCCAGCAACACCACAACGCCCAAATAGATAAAGTTTCTGCTCAAGGCTTCTCTCCTCCCGCGTGCTGCGGGGTATTATACCTGCTCCCGCGATGGGCGCGCTGTCAACAGCAGGAAAACCGCCGTAGGAAGCGTATCTCCACCGCATGGTGAGCATGATGTATCGATGCACTCTGTTGTGGGGATTGATAGCGGCTTGTTTAATTAGCGCGACGCTGCCTGCGTGGGCGCAGGCAGGCGTGCGCAGCTATGTGGTGCGCCGACTGTTTGAACCTGGTCAGAAACAACGCATTAATGCGGTCTATAACCTGCGCGGCGACACGCGCTCCTCGACCTTTGAGCAGAGCTTGCCCATCGCCGTCGATGTGCAGTTGCGCTTCGACACGGAGGTATTGCAAGTTTTGGAGAACGGACAGGCGCGCATGCGCGTCTCCACGCGCTATGTCAAGCAGAGCATCGACTACTTCGCCGAGACCGAACTGCCACCCCCCTACACCGAGACGGTGAAGGTCACACCATCGGGCTTTCCCAGCGAAGATGACGCGGAGCGCGTCCTCAAGCGGGTACGGCGCGGCGAGAAGCAGAACCAAGAGAAAGACGAAAAAGATGAGGAATCGCGCTTTCCGGGCTTGGATTTTCTGCTACCGCCTTCTTACTTTCTGCAATTGATAGGGCTGAGCATCGTGCCGGGACCGTTCGCGCCGTTGCCGCCGCGTGCCGTCAACGAGGGCGACGAGTGGCAAGTGCGCTATCCCACGCCGTTTATTGACACGCGCGGGGGCAAACTCTCCATCGAGCAGGCGACTGTGTACACCTATCCCGCCACCGTGCGCGTGATTGGCGCAACGGAAATCAAGGGACGCCCTGTGCTGCATGTCAAGCAAATTACCGACGCCGAGATTAATATTCGGCTCGACGACCTGCTTATCGAAATCTCGCGGTTGCGAGACCGCAACATCCCACGTGGCACCATCAAGGGCACCATCAAGGGCGAAATCGACTACTACTACGCGCTTTCGGACGGCACGCTGATTCAGGCATCGGGCTACGAGAAGCTCAAACTCCGCGCCGAATATGACCCGCAGACGATTCGCGAGTGGGAACCCGTAGAGGAGTGGGCAGAATGGGAGGCGCAGGCGACTTTCCGCCAAGTGCTGGCAGAGGAGCAGACGCCGCCTGCCCCACGCAGGCAGCCCGCGCGTCCAGCCCCGCGCAAGCCGTCTCCGCCACGCACGCAGCCCAGAAGGTAAGGGCAGGGTCAGACGGGTACAATTCCACCCGATGCTACCCGACAAGCTCCGTGCGAAGTTGACTGAGACCCTTGCGCGATTGCCAGAGATCGAAGCGCAGCTGGCAGACCCCGCCGTGCTGGGCGACCCAAGTGCGCTCCAGCGACTGGGCAAACAGCATGCAGAGCTGACCGAGCTGCACGAACTCTACACGCGCTACCAGCAGGCAGAGACGCAAATCCACGAGGCGGAGCAGATTATAGAGGCGGGCGATGACCCTGACCTCGTCGCCTTAGCCCGCGAGGAACTCGAAACGGCGCAGAAACATCTGGAAGAGTATGGGCGTGCCCTCACCGCCCGCCTGCTGCCGCGCGACCCGAACGACGAGAAAAATGTGATTATTGAAATCCGTCCTGCGGCGGGGGGCGAGGAAGCCGCCCTGTTCGCAGGCGACCTTGCCCGCATGTACATGCGCTTTGCTGAACGCAAGGGTTGGAAATACGAGGTGATGGACGCCGAGCCGAGCGACTTGGGCGGCTACAAGTATATCGTGTTCAGCGTGCAAGGCGACGGCGCATACAGCCAGCTCAAGCACGAATCAGGCGTGCATCGCGTGCAGCGCGTGCCCGTCACCGAGAGCGGGGGGCGAATCCACACCTCCACCGCCACCGTCGCCGTGCTGCCCGAAGCCGAAGAAGTCGATGTGCAAATTAACCCGCAAGATTTGGTGATTGAGACTTTTCGCTCCTCAGGTCCTGGTGGGCAACATATGCAGAAGAACGAGACCGCCGTGCGCATCACTCACAAGCCGACGGGGATTGTCGTGGCGTGTCAAGATGAGCGCTCACAGCTCCAGAACCGTGAGCGAGCGATGCGCATTTTGCGCACGCGCCTGTACGAGCTGGAGCAGCAGCGTCTGCGTGCGGAGCGCGACCAGCAACGCCGCGCACAAATCGGCACAGGCGAGCGCAGCGAGAAAATCCGCACCTACAACTTCCCCGACCAGCGCGTGACCGACCACCGCATCGGGCTGACCCTGCACAATATCCAAGACATCCTCGACGGCGACATCCAGCCGTTCATAGACGCCCTGCAAGCGGAAGAGCAGGCGCGTAAGTTAGAGGCGTTGGAGATTGGCTGAGTAGCACGATGCACGAACAAAACCCCGCCGACGCGGGGTTTCTAGCGCTGCGCAGGCAGGGCTTCGTGAGTGTGCGAGCGAGTTCACTCGCGAAGGATTCCTTAAAGTGTTACTCCCCCTACACGCTCCAAAACATTCCACGCAGTTGCACGCCCAAGCCAGGCGCGTCGCAAGGCAACACGCGCCCCTCGACCAGCGCCGCCCCGATGAAGGGGTCGTCGCGCAGGTTTAGGTGGCTGTCTAAATCCACGAACTGCGCCAGCGGCGCTATCTGCGACGCCGCGCTGATGGCTAAACTGCTGTCGGAGTAGCAGCCAAGCATGATTTGCAAGCCGAACGCCTGCGCAGCATGGATTGCACGCCATGCTTCGCTTAGCCCGCCGCACTTCATCAACTTGAGATTGACCCCATGCACGCGGTCTGCCAGCCGCACCACATCGCGGGCGTCGAGGCAGCTCTCGTCGACGAAAATCGGCAAGGGCGACTCGCGAAAGAGCGTTCGCAGCTCGTTTTCCGCACCGCGTGGTAAGGGTTGCTCAACATACTCTACGCCGCGTTCCGCAAGCCAGTGGCACATCGTGAGCGCATCCTGCAGGCTCCAGCCGCCGTTAGCATCCACGCGCACGGCGACGCTTTGGGGCGCTCCCTGCCGAACTGCCTCGAACATCGCTTGGTCTGCCGCAACGCCCGCAGGATTGCCCAACTTGACCTTGAGCGACTTGGCGTTGGTGAGCTGCAGCCAGTCGCGCGTGCGCTGACGAGCCACTTCGGGTGGATTGATGCCGATGGTAACTGAGGTGGGAGGGACTGTTTCGCGCGAAAGCCCCAGCATCCGCCACACGGGTAGCCCTGTGCGCTTGCCGAGCCAGTCCCAGAGGGCGATGTCGATAGCGGCGCGCGCTGCCGAGCCGATGCCTGCTGTGATAAGCAGGTTCTCAATCCGCTCGCGTTCCAGAGGATGCCGATTGGTGAGCAGCGGTTGCGCCTTTACCAAATCCTCAAGGATAGCCTCGGTGCTTTGGCGGATGTCGCCGATGCTGAACGGCGACGCCTCACCCCAGCCTTCGATCCCGTCGGCTTCGATGCGTACCCAAACATTCACGGTTCGCGCCGTCGTACCGCGACTGATGGTGAGCGCAAACCGCTTGTTGACCGTAAAAGTCGCCCAAGCTAACTGCACAAAACGGGAGAGTTCGCTGTGTGTGTGCCTTCTCCTGCTGAGGGGATGTCAGCCCGCCTCGAGGGGGTTGGCGGCGCAGCAGCACGTAGCTGCCGCGCCTTGCGTAAGCGGTTTAGTTCTGCACAGGGTTCACGCTGACGCGACGGCGATGGCGCGGACCCTCAAACTGCACATAGCCATCCACGAGGGCGAAGAGCGTGTCGTCGCTACCGCGCCCGACATTGCGCCCAGGATGGAACTTCGTGCCCCGCTGACGCACGATCACATTCCCCGCGCGCACGAACTCGCCACCGTATGCCTTCACGCCCAGAAACTTCGGGTTGCTATCCCGACCGTTGCGCGTGCTACCAACACCCTTTTTGCTTGCCATAGCGGTTGCCTCCTTCTGCGACTTAAGCGTCGCGTGGCTTGGACAGTCATGTCCAAGCACTGCACGGACACGACAGTCCGTGCCACGCGCTTAGTATACCCTATCCGCCCGCCTGCTTGTCCCCGCCGAACAGGATTCGCGCAAAGCAGTAGACAAACAGCGAGCCGACAAACAGCCACGCTGCGAGCATGAAAATCCAGCCGCTGATGCTCATGCTCTCGCCTCCTTGAACTTGCGCTTGAACGCGACGCGCACCATCAACGCCAACCCGATGAACAGCGCAATCAAGTACAAGCGCGTGACCCAGACCG
>JANXCK010000174.1 GCA_025060055.1 Fimbriimonadales bacterium
TGCAGTCCCGCCGCCGACACATTCCGCGAGGCGAGGAGCGCGAAACTCGCGTGCTGCAGCAGGGTGTGATTGCCGTACAGAAACAAAATCGCGGGCGATTCGGGCATCTCTTCCAGCGCGGACGGGTAGACGGCGTCCTGAAAGCAAATCCAGCGCACGCCACAGCGTGTTAGGTGCGACTCCAGTCGTGTCGTTTCTTCAAGGCGCGGCTCCAGCTCCTCGCGAATGGCGTGCAGGGCGCGCGGCGGCAGTTTGTATTCGTTTTGCAGCGTCTCAAGGGGCAGGCTTAGGACGGCTTGGGGCGTTTCGCGGCGCACCTGCTGCCGTTCCAGCACGTGGCGCAGCGTTTTGCGCCCCACATCGGGCAGCAGGCTTAGAAACAGCAGCCACTGACGGTCGGTCATCCTACTTGCGGAACGGCATGCCCATCGCCTTCAGCAGCGCGAACGCCTCCTCGTCGGTCTTGGCGGTCGTGCAGAAGGTGATGTCCATTCCTCGCAGGCGGTCGACTTGGTCGTACACGATTTCGGGGAACAGAATCTGCTCGCGCAGCCCCATCGAGTAGTTGCCGCGCCCGTCGAACGAGCGAGGTGAAACGCCCGCAAAGTCGCGGATGCGCGGTAGCACGATGTTGATGAGTTTCTCCATAAAGATATACATGCGGTCGCCGCGCAGCGTGACCTTGCAGCCGATGCGGTGTCCCTTCCGCAGGCGGAAGTTCGAGATGGCTTTTTTGGCGACGGTGACCACAGGTTTTTGCCCTGAGATGAGCGCGAGGTCGCGCACAGCGTTCTCGAGCTGCTTGGGTTCCTGTTCGCCTTTGCCCACGCCCATATTGATAACGATTTTCTCCAGTCGTGGGATTTGCATTGGGTTTTTGTAGTTGAACTGTTGCTGGAGCTGCGGGCGCACGACCTGCTCGTAGTGGAGGCGCAGGCGCGGGGTGATACGGGCGATTGCGCCGTCGCCTGTCTCGAACAGCTTTTCTGCCTTCTGTTCCTTGCCTGCCTTCTTGCCCTGCGGTTGTTGCGGCGGGGGTGTTTTGGGTTTCGCCATAGCCTATCCCTCACTTCTCCGCGTCAATCATTTCGTTGCATTTTTTGCAGACGCGGTATAGTTTGCCGTCCTGCCCGCGAATGCGCCCCACGCGCGTTGTCTTGTCGCAGTGGGGGCACACCAGCATCACCTTGCTGGCGAACAGAGGCGCGGGCATCTGGATTTTGCTGCCTTTTTGGTTGAGTGCGCGTGGCTTTTGGTGTTTCCACACCAAGTTCAAGCCATCCACAATCACGCGGTTCTCGCGGGGCAGCACGCGCTGCACGCGCCCGCGTTGCCCTTTGTCCTTGCCTGAAATAATCTCGACGGTGTCGCCCGTGCGAATCTTCATGCGGAGCGGTTTGTCCAGTTTGCGTACCATCGGTTTCGCCTCCTACAGCACTTCGGGCGCGAGTGAGATAATGCGCATAAACTGCTTATCGCGCAGTTCGCGGGCGACGGGCCCGAAGATGCGGGTGCCGCGCGGCTCGCCGCTGCGGGGGTCAATGATCACGCAGGCGTTATCGTCGAAGCGCAGCGTGCTGCCGTCGGGTCGGCGAATTGGGCGGCGCGTGCGCACAATCACGGCACGCACCACATCGCCTTTTTTGACGGGCATGTTCGGCGAGGCGTCTTTGACCGACGCCACAATCACATCGCCCACGTGCCCATAGCGCGCGTTCGAGCCTTTCAGCACGCGGATGCACATCACCTCGCGCGCCCCTGAGTTATCGGCAACCTTCAAGCGAGTAAACGGCTGAATCATAAGCCCATCCCTCCTGCTTACTGAGCGCGTTCTAAGATTTGGCGCACACGCCAGCGCTTGCGGCGGCTGAGCGGGCGCGTCTCCACAATCTCGACGCGGTCGCCCACGCGACAGGCGTTCTGCTCATCGTGCGCCATATATTTCTTAGTACGGCGAATCGTCTTTTTGTACAGCGGGTGGCGGTAGCTGCGTGTCACTGCCACCACGACGGTTTTGTCCATCTTGTCGCTCACGACGACGCCAATGCGCACCTTGCGACGCCCCTTATAGGGGGCTTTCTCGCCCAGCGGCGGAGGTGCGGTACGCTCGGCGAGCGCTTCTTCGGGCACTTCCTGTTGGATCACCTCTTCGTCCATCGTTGGCTACTCCTCAGACGCCTGTGGCGCGTCGTTTCTCGTTGATAATTGTCAGCACACGCGCGATGTTGCGCTTGATTTGACGCAACGAGTCCGTGTTTTTGAGCTGCGCGACGGTCTTCTGCACGCGGGTGCGGTACAGCTCCATCCGCAGGTTGTCGAGTTCTTTTTGCAGTTCAGGCAGGGTCATTCGGCGCAGTTGGTCGGGTTTGAGCGGTTTCATGCGCTTTCACCTCCTGCCGTTTCGGTCTCGACGCCGAGTTGGAAGTCGGCTTTGGACACGATTTTGGTCTTGATGGGCAGTTTGTGTCCTGCGCGGCGCAGGGCTTCGCGGGCGCGCTCTTCGTCCACGCCGCCCAGCTCCATGATGATGCGTCCGCGTCGGACGACGGCGACCCAGCCTTCGACGCTGCCCTTGCCCGATCCCATGCGTGTTTCGGCGGCGCGTTTGGTGAAGGGTTTGTCAGGAAAGATACGGAACCAGATTTTGCCGCCGCGGCGCAGATAGCGCACGATTGCCACGCGCGCTGCTTCCATCTGGCGGTTGGTAATCCACGCGGGTTCCATCGCCACCAGTCCGAAGTCGCCGAAGTGCAGTTCGCGGGCGCCTTTCGAGACGCCTTTGCGTCGTCCACGCTGCTGTTTGCGGTACTTGGTGCGCTTGGGCATTAGCATGGCGTTTCACCTCACTCTTCGACGGCGGTTTCGGGGCGTGCGGGACGATTGCTGCCGCCGCGCCCACCTTGTTGACCGCGTCCGCGCCCACCACGACCGCGGCGGCGGCGTCCACCAGCGGGGCGTTCGGAGCGTCCTCCAGCGCCGGGACGGGCGCCGCGCCGCGCTTCGGCGGGCATTGCCGTTTCGGGAGTCGTCACCGACGAGAGCAGGATGCGCCGCTCCGACATCGGAATATCGCCTCTGTAAATCCACACTTTCACGCCAATCGTGCCGTAGATGGTGTAGGCGGTGGCGAAGCCGTAGTCGATATCGGCGCGCAGGGTCTGCAGGGGCACGCGCCCCCAGCGATCCCATTCGGTGCGGGCGATTTCCGCACCGCCCAGACGCCCTGCGACCATCACTTTGATCCCGCGCAGGTTCATCCGCTGGGCGCGGGCAATCGTCTGGCGGATGGCACGGCGGTGCGACACGCGCCGCTCTAACTGGCTGGCGATGTTCTCCGCGACCAGCTGGGCGTCCTTGTCGGGTTCGCGTACATCTTCTACATCGATGCGCAGCTCGGGCTTGTTCGGATGCAGCGCTTTGTACACGGCACGCGTGACCTCTTCGATGCCTTGCCCGCCACGCCCGATAATCTGCCCAGGACGCGCCGCGAAAATGATGATACGCACGATGTTCGCCGCACGCTCGATCTCGATTCGCGAGATGCCTGCACTGTACCACCTCTGCTTGATGGTGCGCCGAATCAGGTAGTCTTCGTACAGCGTGTGGCGGTACTGCCTTTTAGGTGCGTACCAGCGGCTCTCCCAGTCGCGTGTAATCCCCACGCGAAAGCCGATTGGATTGATTTTCTGACCCATTAGTTCTGCCCCTCCTGCGGTGGCTGCGGCTCAGGTTTCGCGCGACGCCCTGTGCGCGGCGGCTTGGGCAAGGTCACGCCCAGCTCGATTGTGATGTGGCTGGTGCGCTTGAGGATACGGAACGCGCGTCCGCGATCTTTGGGCAGGATGCGCTTCCAGCGCGGTCCTTCATCCACATAAGCACGCTGGATGTAAAGCACATTCGGCGATAGCCCGTCGTTATGCATCGCGTTAGCGACGGCTGATTCCAACACTTTGCGTGCGATGCGTGCCGATTTGTTCGGCAGCCGTTGCAGAATAACCAGCGCATCGTTCACGGGCTTGCCGCGCACCAAATCGATTGCCAGGCGCGCCTTGCGCGGGGGTATCCGAACATACCGTGCCACCGCTTTCATGATTACCTCCGTCTATTTCTTCTTCACCTTCGTGGTTTTTTCCGAGCCAGCGTGCCCGCGGAAGGTGCGTGTGGGCACGAACTCACCCAGCTTGTGCCCGACCATCTGCTCGGTCACATACACGGGCACATGCTTGCGCCCGTCGTGTACCGCGAAGGTCAGTCCAATCATTTCGGGCACAATCATCGACCTGCGCGACCATGTTTTGATGGGCTTTTTCTGCCCTGGCGGCAGGTTCATCATCGCCAGCACCTTCTTCATCAGCTTCGGGTCAACATACGGTCCCTTCTTGAGCGAGCGCGCCATCGCTTACTTCCTCCGTTTGAGAATGAACTTGCTGGTGCGTTTATTGCGTCGGGTTTTGACGCCCAACGCAGGCTTGCCCCACGGGGTCTTGGGGTGGGGCAGTCCGATGGGGGCTTTGCCCTCGCCGCCGCCGTGCGGGTGGTCGCGCGGGGTCATGGCGGAGCCGCGCACGTGGGGGCGGCGTCCCATCCAGCGCGATTTGCCCGCTTTGCCCCACACTTCGTTCTCGTGGTCTAAATTACCCACCTGTCCGATGGTGGCACGGCAGCTGAGATGAACAAGGCGCATTTCGCCTGAGGGCATCCGCAGGGTGGCGTAGTTGCCCTCTTTGGCGAGGATTTGCGCTGCCGCGCCCGCGCTGCGCACCAGCTGACCGCCTTTGCCCGGATACAGCTCGATGTTGTGTACCAGTGTACCGACGGGGATGTTCTGCAAGGGCAGCGCGTTGCCAGGCAGGATGTCGGCATCGGCGCCGCTCATCACAGTCGCGCCGACTTCCAAGCCCAGCGGGGCAAGGATATACCGCTTCTCGCCGTCCTCATACTCCAGCAGCGCGATGCGGGCTGAGCGATTCGGGTCATACTCTATCGCGATAACTTTTGCAGGGATGCCATCCTTGTTGCGCTTGAAGTCGATGATGCGATAGAGGCGTTTATTGCCCCCACCGCGATGGCGCGCGGTCACGCGCCCCATATTGTTGCGCCCGCCCGTTTTGCGCAGCCCTACCGTCAGGCTCTTCTCAGGCTCTTTTTTGGTGATCTCCTCGTAGGTGGAGGTCACCATAAAGCGTCTGCCGGGCGAGGTCGGTTTCCACTTCTTGACGGGCATTTTAATCGCCTCCGTTTACAGGTTGAAGTCCTCGATGGTCTGGTCAGGCTTGAGCGTCACGATAGCTTTTTTCCACGCCTTCGTGTGCCCTCGACTGCGTAGCCCGAAGCGCTTGGGCTTGGGCTTGACCCACATCGTGCGCACCTTCACTGCGTCCACATTATAGAGTTGTTTCAGAGCGTTCTTGATGTCGATTTTGGTGGCGTCGTCCGCCACCTCGAACAGATACTGGTTGTACAGCATGCGCAACGCCGTGCCCTTTTCGGTGATGATGGGTCGGATGATGACCTGTGCGGGATGTTTCATCGTGCCCACACCTCCTCCATCTTCGCGAGGGCTTGCTGGGTGGCAATCACGCGCCGTGCGGGGATGATTTCGTGCAGCGCGAAGGCGGGCGCAATGCGCACCAGCACATTCGGGATGTTGCGGAACGACTTGTAGATGGTCTCGTTCGGTTCGTGAATCAGTATCAGCACGCGCTCGTTTTCGATGCCAAGCGCTTTGAGGAACGCCGCTGCTTGCTTGGTCTTGATTTCGGGAAACTTCAGTTCGTCGACGACGATGAGGGCGCCGTGTTCGGCTTTATCGGCAAGCACGGTGCGGAAGGCGAGGCGTCGCTCTTTCTTGTTCACGCCGAGGTCGTACTCGCGCGGGGTGGGTCCGTGAACGATACCGCCTTTGCGCCAGTGGGGCGCGCGGATCGAGCCCTGGCGGGCGCGCCCAGTGTGTTTCTGGCGCCACGGCTTGCGTCCGCCGCCGCGCACCTCGCCGCGCGTCTTGGTGTCGTGCGTGCCCTGACGCAGGTGTGCCAGCTGCGCCACGACCGTGCGATGCACCACGCTCTCTTTGGCTTTCGCGCCGAACAGGCGGTCGTTCAGCTCGACCTCTCCAATCACTTGACCCTGCGCGTTGTACAAACTGGCTTTCGGCATACCTATCACCTCTACTGTTTCTGCACATACACAATCGAGCCGCGCCCGCCAGGAACAGCGCCTTTAATTAGCACACGGTTCTTTCCTTCCAAAATCTTCACGATGGTCAGGTTGCGCACGGTTACCCGTTCGCCGCCCATGCGTCCGGGCATCGGTTTGCCTTTGAACACGCGCTGGGGACCTGTTGCGCCGCTGGAGAGGGGGCGTCGGTGGGTCATGGAGCCGTGCGTCATCGGGCCGCCAGCGAACCTGTAGCGTTTCACCACGCCCGCGAAGCCCTTGCCTTTGGAAGTGCCCGTGACTTTTACGATTTCGCCCTCTTTGAACACATGCTCAACGCGCACTTCCTGTCCGCTTGCGGCTTGCCCGTCGATGATTTCGAACTCTTTGAGGTGGCGCAGGGGTTTGTCCAACTCGGCTTTTTTGAACACGCCGCGCATCGGCTTGTTCACGCGCTGCGTTTTCATCGGCTCGAAGCCGATTTGCGCGGCGGCATACCCGTCTTTTTCGGGCGTGCGCACCTGCACCACATAGCACGGACCCAGTTCCACGACGGTTACGGCGACCATGCGCCCGTTCTCGTCGAAGATATGGGTCATGCCGAGTTTGCGTCCGATTAAGCCCTTCAGCACGGGTGGCGGAGGCAGCTCGCGTTTCGGCTTG
The DNA here is from genome assembly GCA_025060055.1 of Fimbriimonadales bacterium. GTDB lineage: Bacteria > Armatimonadota > Fimbriimonadia > Fimbriimonadales > GBS-DC > GBS-DC. The sequence goes on from JANXCK010000174.1 coordinate 6,820, forward strand.
GCGGGCGTTGTTTCTGCGGAAGTTGCGGCGGCGGGTTCGGCAGGCGTCTCCTGCGTTGCAGGCTCGCCCTCCTGAGCCTGCGCGCTCTCCGCAGCCTCGGCAGATGGCTCTGCCGCTGCCTCAGGCGCAGCCGATTGCGCCGTCATCTCTGGTTGCTCGCCGTCTGCCTGCGGGGTCTCCTCTGCCATCTGCTTCTCCTCTTGCATCGCTACTGCCTCCTTACAACTTGATTTCGATATCTACGCCGCTCGGTAAGTCCAGTCGCATTAAAGCATCAATCGTGCGGTTGTTCGGTTCCAGGATATCGATGAGCCGTTTGTGAGTGCGGATTTCAAAATGTTCCATGCCGATTTTATCGATGTGCGGACCGCGAATCACGCAGAAGCGGCGGATGTCGGTGGGCAGTGGCACGGGACCGCGCACGCGCGCGCCCGTGTTCTGCACCTGATCGACGATCCGCTTCACAGATTCATCCAGCACGCGATGGTCGTAGGCTCTCAGTCGTATCCTGATTTTGTCGCGTTTCATGGGTGCTCTCCTCCAGAAGTGGGGCGGAGGGCTATTATACCCAACCGCCCCAACCTGCGGTGTGGGTTAGTCCAGCATTTCGGTGACGACGCCTGCGCCCACGGTGCGCCCCCCTTCACGGATCGCAAACCGCAAGCCCGTCTCAATCGCCACCGGCGACACCAACATCACCTCCATATTCACATTATCCCCCGGCATCACCATCTCCACCCCACTGGGCAACCGAATCTCCCCCGTCACATCCGTCGTGCGGAAGTAAAACTGCGGACGATACCCCGTCACAAACGGCGTGTGCCGACCGCCCTCCTCCTTCCGCAACACATACACCTCCGCCTTGAAATGCCGATGCGGCTTGATCGTGCCCGGCTTGGCAATCACCATCCCACGCTCCACATCATCCCGATCCACCCCCCGCAACAACAGCCCCACATTATCCCCCGCCTCCGCCTGATCCAACACCTTCCGAAACATCTCAATACTCGTCACCACCGTCTTGCGCGGCTCCTCCCGAAA
>JANXCK010000262.1 GCA_025060055.1 Fimbriimonadales bacterium
CGCCGTGATAAGCTCCGTCGCGCCCCGATCGTCGGCGTCGCGGGCAATCACGGCAATCGGATAGCCCCGCAGACACAAATACCGCGCCATCAGCTCCCAGTTACCGAAGTGCCCCGTGATAAGCAGCACGCCCTTACCCTCACTAAAAGCAGCGTCCAAATGCTCCAGTCCAACCACACACAGCAGCTGCTCCATCTGCTCGCGGCTCAGCGTGGGCGCTTTGAAAAACTCAGCGAGGCTCACACCGAAGTGGCGGAACACGCGCCGCACAACGGCACGCGCCTGCGCGGGCGTCCAGTCGGGGAACGCACGGTGCAAGTTCTGAAGCGCCACGCGCCGATAGCGCGTCGAGAGCGCGTATGCCAGCAGTCCCAGCCCTGCGCCCAGTTGCTGCGCCCCGCGCAACGGCAACACACCGAACAGTCGCTGCGCGACGCGCAGCGCCCAACGCCCCAAGTAGCCCTCGACGCGCTTGCGCCAAGCCGACTTCGACACCGTCCGCAGGCAAGGATACCCTACGCAGCAAGGGTAGAGCGGAAGGCTCCGATAAAGGGTACACCACTTGGGTTCACCTCCGTCACTAAGCCCCAAAATTTTCCCCGCATCTCATCTCGTTAGGGCGTGAAGCTGCTGCAGAGTCTGTTCAAATGAGGACGGCTCCTCACGGGGTTGGCACAGGAACTGGCGAATAGTGTCCATTCGTTCGAGCGCGGCATCGACCTGCGGGTTCGCCCCGCGCTGATATGCGCCGATAGCAATCAGGTCTTCCGCTTCGCGGTATGCTGCCAGCCACTGGCGCAGGCGATTGGCGGCTTGCAGATGTTCGGGGGCGACGATGTTGGGCATTACGCGGGACAGGCTTGCCAGCACATCGATAGGTGGGTAGTGCCCTTGCTGGGTCAGCGTGCGCGACAGCACGATGTGCCCGTCTAAGATAGCGCGTGCCGTGTCGGCGATGGGGTCGTTCAGGTCGTCGCTGTCCACCAGCACGGTGTAGATTGCCGTGATGCTGCCTGCAGCGCTGTTGCCCGCGCGTTCCAGCAGGCGTGGCATCAGGGCGAACACGGAGGGCGTGTAGCCACGCGCGGCGGGTGGCTCGCCCACCGAGAGCCCAATCTCGCGCTGTGCCATCGCCAGCCGCGTGAGCGAGTCCATCATCAGCAGCGTCTGCTTGCCCCGATCGCGAAAGTATTCGGCGATTGCAGTCGCCGTGAACGCTGCTTTTTGACGTATAATCGCAGGCTGGTCGGAGGTGGCGACCACCAGCACGGAGCGCTGCAGCCCCGCTTCGCCCAAGCTGTCGTCAATGAACTCGCGCACTTCGCGTCCGCGCTCGCCAATCAGTGCGATGATGTTCACTTCCGCTGCGCTGTTGCGTGCAATCATGCCCAGCAGGGTGCTTTTGCCGACTCCGCTGCCTGCGAAGATGCCGATGCGCTGTCCCTGAGCGCAGGTGAGCAGCGCGTCGATGGCACGCACACCGAGTGGCAGTGGCGTGCGCAATGGCGGTCGCTCCAGCGCGGGCGGTGCTTCCGCAAGGAGCGGGTAGTGCGCTTCAAGGGGCGGGGCAGGCTTGCCGTCGATGGGCTTGCCCAGTCCGTCCAGCACGCGCCCCAGCAACGCCTCCGAGACGCCCACCGATGCAGTCTGGCGTGTGGGGATAACCTCACAGCCTGGTGCGACGCCCGTTGGCTCACCCAGCGGGGTCAGCAGCGTGCGCCCATTCCGAAATCCCGCCACCTCTACCTGCAGCGGCGGCTCGCGCCTGCCCCGCACAATCAAGCACAGCTCGCCTAAACGCGCGGGTGGTCCCTGCGATTCAATCAGCAACCCTACAGCACCGATTACGCGCCCATGCACGCGCACAGGGTCAGCGTACCGTACCGCCGCTTTCGCCGCCTGCCAATTCACATTTGCAATTATCGGCGCGCCTCTCTGAACGCTCTCGACTCTTTTCTGAACCCGCCTTAGTATATGTCGCCTTGCACACGCGCCTGCTTCCCCTCTCTATTGACGAGTTTGATGGACTTGCGTGCGCCCGAATTCAGAGCATCCCAGAAATAGAAGCTCATCGTGGCGCTTCCGTAAATTTCGCAAGGCGTCCTGCCGATAACTCCCGTGGCATGCGACGCTGGATGGTGTTTCTGGGGCTGTGGTTGGCAACGACGCAGGGCTGGAGCCAACAGATCTTGTGGGTGCAGCCTGTGCTGACGGGGCAAGCGATTGCTTACGCGCCCAATAACCAGCTTTTAGCAACGCCGACGGAAGGCAATCGTGTTGCGGTGTATCAGGCGGGGCAGCTGGTGCGGATGCTCAGCGGTGCTGCAGCGCCCTTGAACGCGCTCGCCTTCTCGTCAGACAATCAATTCGTGGCGGCGGTTGGCAACGATGGCAAGCTTTACCTATGGCGACTTAGTGACGGCACATTGCTGTGGCAGGTGAGCGCGCTCAGCGGCGCAGGGCGGAGTATCGCCTACATCGACGGCACGCTGATTGCCGCTGGGGGTGAGAACGGGCAGCTGGGGCTGTATCGCGCCAGCGACGGCACACTTGTGCGCTCATTATCAGGACATGCGCAAGCGGTGGGCGCACTCGCCGTCTCCCCCGATCGCACCCAGCTTGTGAGCCTTGATGAGAGCGGGCAAGCACGCTGCTGGCGAATCAGCGATGGCGCGTCTTTGCAGCAGTGGAACGCGCACACGGGGTTTGCTACCGCTGTTGTATGGTCGCCCGACGGCACACGGCTGGCAACTGCGGCAGCGGATGGGCACATCCGCCTTTGGGTGCGCAACGCGCAAGGGGCTTGGGTTCAGGAGCGCGTGCTACTCGGTGCGCACGAGTTCGGTGTGGCGGCGCTGGCATTCGCCAACCCGACGCTGCTTTACTCGGCAGGAATGGTCGACGGCAAGATTCGTCGCTGGAATGCCACCTCAGGCGCGGCGCAAGGCGAGTTCAACGCACACGCCGATGGCATCGTCGGAATGGCGCTGCGTCCTGACGGCAACGAGATAGCCACCAGCGGGCTGGAACGCCAAGTCCGACTGTGGAACCCTGCTACAGGCGCAGCTCAAGGCGTGCTTGGGGGGCACGGTGCGCCCGTCGTTGAAGTCGGGTTCACCGCCAGTGGCGATGTCATCTCGGCAAGCTACGACCAGACCTTGCGCCTGTGGAGCGGTGCAAACGGCGCACCGCAAGGCAATCCCGTTAGCCATAACGCCCCGCTCTCCGCTGCGAGCGTTGTGCCCAGCGGCGCACAGGTCGCCCTCGGCGACAACGCGGGCAACATCACGCTGCGCGCCTTGCCCAGCGGCGCATCTATTCGCACTTGGAACGCACACAACGCGGAGATACTCTGCCTTGCGTACTCGCCAGATGGCAGCCAGCTGCTCAGCGGCGGCTTCGACGGGTTGGCACGGCTCTGGAACGCCAGCACGGGCGTGCTAATCCGCTCGTTCAGCGGACACGGCGGCGCTGTGCATGCCGTCGCGTTCGGCAACGGCGTGGTTGCCACAGGTGATTCGGCAGGGCGAGTGGTTCTATGGAACCCCAACACAGGTGCGCCGCTGCGCACCCTTGAAGCGCACAGCGACCTTGTGCAAACGGTGGTGTTCTCGCCCAGCGGCGCGCTGCTGCTTACAGGAGGCGCCGACGGTGCTGCAAAGCTGTGGCGCGTGAGCGATGGCACTCCCTTGCGCACCTTCGCTGGCACTCATGCCTTCGGCGTGACCAGCGCGCTGTTCATCAACGAGGACTACCTGCTCACTGCGGACGGCGAGGGCTACCTGCGCCTCTACGCGGTGCAAACAGGCGATTTGGTGGGGCAGTGGCAGCCAACCCCTGTGCGAATCGAGGCGATTGCGTATCGGGCATCGGAGCAACTGCTGGCGCTGGGTGGCGACGAGGGCGTGTTGCTGCTCCGCTTCACGGGCACGCCCAATCGTCCGCCTGGCGTTCCGAGCCTGATTGCACCAGGCGAGAACGCGACCTTAGGACGCACGCCCACCTTCCGCGTGCGCACAACCGACCCCGATAACCAAGCCGTGCGCTACGAAATCGAGATTGACCGCGCGGGGCAACGGCGTGTGCTGCAAAGCGCGTTCGTAGCCAGCGGCGCGGAGGTCAGCCTCGCCATTTCGTCCGATTCGCCACTGACGCCTGGCGCATACACTTGGCGGGCACGCGCCTTCGACGAGGGCGGCGCGTCCAGCGACTGGAGCCTACCGCGCAACTTCACCGTGAGCAACACCGCGCCGGGTAAGCCTGTGCTGCTGGAGCCTGCAAACGGCGCAACAGTCAGTGACCGACCCCTGTTCCGTCTGCGCCTGAGCGACGCCGATAGCGATCGCTGCCGCGCTATCGTGCGTATCAGCGGTGCGAACAATTTCGACCGCTTCTTGGAGTCCGCGCTTGTTGCTTCGGGGAGCGAGGCGACGCTCACGCTGTCGGAGGTGCTGCCGCCTGGTGCATATACATGGCAAGCCAGAACTGTCGACGAACACGGCGCGGAGAGCGACTGGACGGACGCATGGGCGTTTACCGTGCCGCAGCCGAACCGCCCGCCCAGCGTGCCCGAACGGCTTGCGCCTGCCAACAACGCCACCGTCTCGCCCGTGCCCACCTTCCGATTGCGTGCTACAGACCCCGACAACGATCGGGTCAAGCTGGTCGTGCAACTGGAACTTGAGTCAGGCGAGACGCGCACACTGGAGAGCGGATTCGTCAACTCTGGAGAGACGGTTGCAATCACCGTGCCCAACACACAGCCGCTGCCTGTGGGCACTCATCGCTGGCGCGTGCGCGCACTGGATAACCGCGACGCTTTAAGCGACTGGACAGAGCGATGGAACCTTCAAGTGCGGCACGACGGCAACGGCGGCGATAACGACGGCGGAGGCGGCGAGAACCCACCCTCGAATCGCCCGCCTGGCGTGCCCGAACGGCTTGCGCCTGCCAATAACGCCACTGTCTCGCCCACGCCCACCTTCCGATTGCGTGCCACAGACCCCGACAACGACGCCGTGAACTTCGAAATCGAAGTCGTTGCGAGCGATCAGACCTACACCTTCGCCACGAGCGCTGTCGCCAGCGGCGAGGTTGCGACGCTGCGCTTAGCAACGGCTCAGCGGCTGCCTGCAGGTAATTACCGCTGGCGTGCCCGCACGCGCGACGCGGCAGGCAACTTCAGCGAGTGGAGCGAAGCGCAGACGCTGACTGTGTCTGACTCGATACCAGAACAGCTAAGTGGTGTGCGCACGCTGGGGCTGACCCTGCGCGTGCCCAGCTCGAACCCGCGCGACCTGAATCTGGGCGAATCGCGCATAGTGGAATGGGATCCAGCAGCACGCCAATATCGGGATGCGGCTCAACTACAGATTGGGCGTGGCTACTTCATCAAAGCGGATACGCCCATCCAGCCCGAACTGAGCGGCGACCCCATCACAGGCGAAGTGCGTATCCCGCTGCAACCTGGCTGGAACCTGATTAGCAATCCGTATCTCACGGCGTTAGCGTGGGATGAGACGGCGCTTCGGGTACAGCAAGGGAGCGAGACGCGCACGCTGCGCGAGGCGCACGCCGCCCGCTGGATCGAAAACTACGCATGGCTGTGGAACGCGGAGCAGCGACAGTACCAGCTGGTTTATGACTCGCGCGTGCTGCCGAATGCAATTAGCGCGTTGCCGCCAGGGGCGGGCGCGTGGATACTCGCGTGGCAGCCGTGTGAGCTGATTTTGCAACCGAGCGGTCGCGGTGTCGGGCGAAGCTGGGCGCCTGCAGTGGGCGTATGGTCGCTTCGGATTCAGGCACGCGCAGGCGAGGCGGTCAGCGAGGTCGTGCTGGGCGCGGGACGCTCGGTTCAGGCTTCGGCGCCGCCGTCCGCGCCTGAGATGGACACGCCTGTGCAGGTGCGTCTGCGTCGCGCACAGCAGACACTTGCTGCGGATGTCCGCGCGGAAGGTGAGCCACGCGCTTGGACGCTGGAAGTGCAAGTGGCGCCCGCTGCGACAGCGCGCCCCGTCGAGCTGCACATACCCGACTTGGCACGCCTGCCACGTAGCGTGCAACTTGCCCTGCACGATGAGCAGACGGGTCAGACAGTCCCTCTACGTGGGCGCACGCGCTATGCCTTCGTTGCGCCCGCTGAGGGCGGCGTATTTCGGTTCCGAGTCGAGCAGGCGTCGCAGCGCACACTGTTGCGTATCCTGCAGCCGACGGTTTCCGTCGGACGCGGGGGCAGCGCGACGATTCAGGCAACGCTGAGCGCACCAGCGCAGGTGCAGGTTCACATCGTGGCGGGCGGGCGTACTGTGCGCACCTTGCCCGTCCAGTTCACGCGCTCAGCAGGACTCATGCAAGTCGTATGGGACGGACGCGACGACGCTGGATCTGCCCTGCCTCCAGGCAGCTACTTTGTGCAACTGACTGCTCGGTCAGAGGATGGGCAAACGGCGCGCGTGGCAATTCCGCTAATCCTGACGCGCTAAGAGCGTGTATAGGAACTGTAGGGGCAGACCCCTGTGTCTGCCCTCACAAGGGCGCACACAGGGGTGCGCCCCTACCTGTAGCGTTGGCGTCCCCGCCGACGGGCGTGGCTTGGACAGCCGTGTCCAAGCACGGCACGGACAGGACTGTCCGTGCCACACGCATGGGCAAGATGCCCGTGCCACAGGTGCGTCGGCGGGACGCCGACGCTACGAGGCAAGACTTCTTAGGCGGTCTCTAAGGAGACAATCATGCGAACAGTGCGCACTCTGTTGGGAGTTCTGTTTATTGTGTGTGCGTTGGCGTGTAGCGGAGGCGGTGGAGGTGGTGGCGCACCCGCCCCACCGCCCACTGCCGACACAACCCCACCCGCGATTAGTGGGCTGCGTGTGGAGCCAGCCGTGCTGCAGCAGGGCGTCGAAGCGACTGTCCAGCTAAATGCCGTCGATGCCCAGTCGGGCGTGGCAGCCGTGCAGGTAGTGCTGACCTACCCTGACAACACGCAGGCAAATGTAGTGCTGAGCTTCACGAGCGGCGCCTATCGCGGGCGTTTCACAGCGCAGTGGAACGGGGTCGCGGGCGTCGTGCGTGTGCAGGCAAGCGCGACCGACGGCGCGGGTAATCGAGCAGAGGCGGAGACGACGGTCAACGCGATTGGCAACCCGCCCCCACCCCCGTTTTAGCCTACGGCTCCAGCGGCAACTTGTCGCCCACCGCAAGGCGCAGCTGCAACTCGGCAATCGCAGCGTCGTAGGTCGCCTGCACCAGGTTTGTCTCGGCAGTAACCAACGCAAGCTGCGCGGTCAGCACCTCCACGATAGTGCCCACACCCTCGCGCAACGATTCCTGCGCCGCGTCGAAGTTGCGTTGTGCGGCGGCAATCGCAATTCGGGACGCCTCCAGCCGCTCAACAGCCTCGCGGATACTGAGCAGTGCGCTCTCGACCTCTGCGTAGGCGTCGCGCTCAGCTTGCTGGAGGCGGAACCGCGCGCTCTCGACACCCGCTTCCGCCTCGCGCAGGTTCGCACGAGTCAGCCCACCATCAAACAGCGGATACGAGGCGACGACGCTGAGGCTACCTTGTGTGCGAGTGTTCGGCTCATATTCGCGGAAGCCACGAACAGTGATTTGCAGGCGCAGCAGGCTATTCAGGCGCGCGGCGTCGAGTCCGATTTTGCTGATTTGCAGGTTCAGTTCGGCGTTGCGCAGGTCGGGGCGTTGCTGCCGCGCTCGTTGCCACAGCTGCGCCACACTGAGTTCAGGGTCAGGCGCAGGTGGCGCAGGCGGCGCAACCAGAGCGGGCAACGGCTGCTGCGCCTCCCAGCCGATGAGCCGCTTGAGGTCGGCTTCGGCAAGGCGCAGCGCGTTGCGTGCCTGGATCTGCTGCACGCGGGCGTTTGCCAAGTCGGCTTCGGCTTGCAGCACATCTTTTTGTGGGGCGGTTCCAACCTCCGCCTGCGCACGAGCGACTGCAAGCAGCGTCTCGGCGCGACGCACGGCGGCGTCCGCAACTTGCAGCAGCTCCTTGCGACGCAACGCCTCGTAGTACGCCCGCGCGGTCTGGAAAAGCACGCGTCGAATGGTCTCGCGCGCACTCTGGCGCGTGGCTTCGAGGGCGCGTGAACTTTGGCGGATGCGCAGCTCGCGCTGCCCGTTGTCTAAAACCAGCCACTCCAGCCCCAAACCGTTCTGGCGCTGGGTCGCCTCAGCAGTGATGCCGTCCCCCTCTGTGCGCGTGCGCGTCGCGCTGCTGCTCAAATCAAGACTGGGAAACAGGTTTGCACGGGCAGCATTTAGGCGCGCCTGCGCCACGCTCGTATCCGCCAACGCAGCGCGAACCACACCGTTGTTCTGCAACGCCAATCGCAGCGCATCCTCCAAACTCAGCGACTCTGGGGTACTGCCAGACGCCTGACTAATGAGCGCCGCACACCACAAGCAGGTGAAACCCTTCCGTGTCATCGTCAGGGCGGTTCGACGCAGCGTGGGGTATTCCTGTTCAAAGGGGTGGGTGCATTCGTTCGGGTATACTAATCGCGTCAGGCAAATCGTCCCGCTTGGCACAGGAAGATTCTCCTATGGCTTGGGCGTCTCGCCCAAGCCCAAAGCGGCTTGGGCAGTTGTGCCCAAGCTGTAGCGTCGGCGTCCCCGCCGACGGGCGTGGCTTGGACAGTCGTGTCCAAGCACGGCACGGACAAGACTGTCCGTGCTACCTGCACGGGCAAGATGTCCGCGCTACGCATAGTGACGCTCGCACAGCGGGATCTCCAACTCCTGTGCCATAATTCAGGCGGGAACCAAACCCACTACAGCCGCTGTCTAAAGCGGTGAGGACAAAGAGGCACGACGATGAAACGCGGATTTACACTGGTGGAGCTGCTGACGGTCATCGCGATTATCGCGATTTTGGCAGCGATTATCTTTCCTGTGGCGGGCACGGTGCGTGAGAACGCCCGCAAAAGTCGGTGTTCCTCTAATCTTAACCAGATTTACGTCGCCCTGCAAGCCTATAAAGACGACTATCGTGCCTATCCCCCCGTGCTGGGTGCATATGCACGCGACATAAACGGCAACCTGATTACAGGCAACTGCGCTGTGGACCTTAATCGTGTTATGTCGTTTGCCCTCGCGCCTAAACCACTGGGCAGCTACCTCAGAAACGACGAGATTTTCCGCTGCCCCAACAACCCCTTCGATGACAAACGCGCGATTGTTCCCGCCGTCTATCCGCAGGGGCACGCGCTCGCTGGGAACCGCGTGGTGGCGCGCGTCGGTGCGGACGAGGTTCCCGTCTGCTTCTACCGCTACGATAGCTACTCGATCGGCAGGATTGGACGAACTAACAACTACGAACTGCACTACGCGCTTTTTTGGTCTAATGCGAACCTGAACGCTGAGGAAAATCGTCGCAATCAGGGCGCGACGCAGTATCAACAAGGATATTACGACGCGCCTGTGGGTCCCAAAGCGACCGACAACCCACGCCAACTGGGCTATCGCAACCCCGACACGACTGCTGTAGTCACTTGGTGCAGCTATCATCGCGATTATTCTGGGAATGTTCCTACCCGCGCCAAAAACGACATCGTGCTGTTCCTAACGGGGAATGTGAAGTATGTGGATTCGTATGAAATGTCTCAGTTCCCGTACTCGATGCGTCCATAGGCGCGGTTCGACGGCAGCAGGCGTGGAAACTTGTGGCTTGGGCACAGACGCCTAAACACCACGCGGGTTGGAAGCCCAGCCCGATAGGTGGCTTGGGCAGTCGTGTCCAAGCAAGGGCACGGACAAGACTGTCCGTGCCACACGCACGGGCTGGAAGCCCGTGCCACGAGCGGCTTGGACATCCCTGTCCAAGCGTTGCAGGGTCAGAAGCGTTCGTGCCACACAAGGAAGGGGCGATAGGATATGGTAGGCATGGGTAGACATCGGCGCGGCGCCTCGCTGGTCGAGGTGCTGGTTGTAATCGGGATCTTGGCGATTGCGATTTTGGCGTTTATACGGCTGTATCCGAGCGGGTTCTTGGCGTTGAAACGCTCGGGGCAGAGCGACACAGCTACACGCCTTGCGCAACAGGAGATCGAACGCCTCAAAGCGCGCAGCGCGAACCTCCCGCACACCATCGCGCCGATTGTGTATGACTTTTCAACAGGCGACCCGCTCCTGCTGGTTGACCCTACGCTGGATCCGAACGATCTCGGCACGCAGCCAAACCTGCCACAAGACTTCCCTGCCTACCTTGCCAGCGGCGTGAATCGGTTCCGCTACATCGCGGGCGAGCGAGCGATTTTGGGACTACCTGGTCCTGCACTCGGCGCAAGCGACCGATATACCGAGGGCATTGTGTACACCGCCCTGTTTGCCCCGATTGCCCAGCCCCCTCCAACGGCAGACGAGCAGCAACGACGACGCTACCTTACCGTCACAGGTCCTCCGATGCGCCGCCTGATTCTCGACTCGGAGTACCAGCGCCCTAACATCGAGATCTACGAGTACGGCATCGACTACGACGCGGGCAAGGTGCTGCTGCGTCCGCTGCGTGGCGGGTCTATCACCTACCAAGTGGAATTCAGCTTTACATATGTGGCGCCGAGCAACCGCGTAGAAACGCGCTTTGCCGTTGCCATCTATCAGCTGGGGCCGACTGAACCCAATCCACCTACTCCTCAGTGGTACGATCTCTACATTCAGAACGAGCAGGGCGGGCAAACCCCTGTACGAGAGTTACCAGGCTTTCTGGGGGTTGCGCCGTTTTCCGACACTGCAGCGCGCGTGTTTGAGGAGCGCGCGCTCGGCAGTCAGTGGTCGCCGAATAATCCCTACGAGTATCAAGTGCTGAACCCGCTCACGGGCACTATCCTCATCAATCCGAACGCGTCGGGTTATTACGAGCGGTACTGGCGTGGCGTGCGCCCGCTGGAAGCCTACCTCAGCTACTATGTGCATGACTGGACGATTTTGCGTGAGGAGTTCACAGTGCCTGATAACGGGCGCATCCGCCTCGCTTTCGCTGATCTCAAGCGGGTCGGCGATTTGCAAGATGACCAGACAGAGTATGCGGGCTTAGGGCTGGGACGCGACGCCAGCGGCAACCCGCTGCAGACCGACCTGATTGTCGTGGACATGCTCACGGGGCGCACAGCCTACTTCCGTCAGGGAAGCCAACTGGGCGCTACCGAACTCGCCCAAGAACTCCGCAATCAGATACTGCCTGACCTCAGGGCTTCTGTGGACTACGCTGCGGGCGTACTTCAAATCAACAACCCCGACATGCGGGGGCGCAAAATCCGCGTGTTCTACAAAGTGCATGAAAACTGGGCAATCTCGGTGCAAAAAGCAGCCAGTCGCTACTACCTGGCACAGTCGCCCAGAGGATTGACCCACGACTCGTGTTGGTATGACATCGAGGCGGCGTACAACGGCAACGCGCAAAGCCCTGTGGCACGGCGTCTCTACTTCACCCGTAGTGAGGCAGGCAAGACTGTACTGCTACGCGAGTACTGGTATGTGGATAGAGACGGACGCCGACATCGGGGCACAAACGGCGTGTTCCGAATCAGCGAGATTCCGGACCCTGAAGACGGCATCGGATTGGTCTACATCGACCTGCGCCAAGTGCATCCCAACGCGGTGCGCTGGGACCCCAGCGTCACGGGGCAGGCGATGCGCGGCATTCAAGGGCTGTCGGTCAAAGTGCGCGTGACGCATGAGCCGCCAGGACGCCGTCCGCGAATCGACTTCGATATGTTGTTGCCAGCACGCGACTGAACAGGAACACTGGCTCAACAGCTTGCGTCTAAGTAGGGAGGCAGAAAGCATGCGGTCTTGGCAGGCGTATCGGGAACGGCAGGCAGGGTTCACCCTGACAGAACTGCTGGTGGTAATCGCCATCACAGCGGTTCTGCTGGGGTTGCTGCTTATCCCACTGGTGCAGGGGTTCCGCCTCACGCGGCAAGGGCAGGCGCAAGCGCAAGCGCAGGATACCGTGCGTA
>JANXCK010000280.1 GCA_025060055.1 Fimbriimonadales bacterium
CCAGACGCGCCAAGCCTACCGCACGGGCAAAATCACTGCCCAAGAGTACCAAACTTACATCCAGAACCAGATTCGCGAGCTAATCCAGTTCCAAGAGCAGCTGGGGCTTGATGTGCTGGTGCATGGCGAGTTTGAGCGCACGGACATGGTGGAGTTCTTCGCCGAGAAGATGGACGGCATTGCGTTTACGCAGCAGGGCTGGCTGCTGTCGTATGGCACGCGCGTCTACCGTCCCCCTATCATCTACGGCGATGTGGCACGCTCCGCGCCGATGACCGTCCAAGAGATTGCTTTCGCGCAGTCGCTCACGCCCAAGCCTGTGAAGGGAATGCTCACGGGACCCGTTACTATTGTCGCGTGGAGCTATGTGCGCGAAGACATCCCTGTCGAGCAGGTCGCGTATCAGATTGCTCTTGCGCTCAACGACGAGGTGCGCGATTTGGAGGCGGCGGGCATCCCGATTATCCAGATAGACGAGCCTGCCTACCGCGAGCGGGCGCCGCTCAAACGCGCCGATTGGGACGCCTACTTCCGCTGGGCAGCGCAGGCGTTCAAACTCGCCGCGCGTGCCAAGCCCGAAACGCAAGTGCATACCCACATGTGCTACTCGGACTTCACGCAGGTGCTGCACTACATCGACCGGATGGACGCCGATGTGATTACGATGGAGGCGGCGCGCTCCAGAGGCGAGGTAATCAGCGCATTTGAACACTACAACTACGCGCGGCAGATTGGTCCGGGTGTGTTCGATGTGCATACGCCTGCTGTGCCCAGCGTGGAGTCGATCCAGACCGTGCTGGAGCGCGCAGTGCGCGTTATCCCCAAGGAGCAGTTCTGGGTGAACCCCGACTGCGGTCTGAAAACGCGCAACTGGGAAGAGGTCGTGCCCGCGCTCAAGAACATGGTGCAGGCGGCGCAGAACCTGCGGGCGAAGTACGGCTGAGGTGGCGGGTATACTCTCGCCGTGCAGACACGCGCATGGCAGCTGACACCCGACGGCGAGTACCGTTGGGAAAACTTCGAGCTACCCCCCCTGCAAGCGGGTGAGGCACTGATTCGCTTGCGTGCCTGCGGGCTGTGCACGGGCGAAATCATGGACTGGTACACCTTGCGCAAAGCGCCGTTTGTGCCTGGGCACGAACTGGTGGGCGAGGTAGTGGCGCTGGGCGCAGGCGTGCAAGCAGTGCAGGTGGGCGACCGCGTGGTGGTGCATCATCACGCGCCGTGCCTGCAGTGCGATGTGTGCAAACGGGGCGCGTTCGTCCACTGCCCCACTTGGCGTGCGACGAAGCTTTTCCCAGGCGGGCTAAGTGAATACTTTATCGCGCCTGCCGAGATAGTGAAGGTCGACGTGCTGCGCGTTCCCGATGCCGTTTGCGACGAGCGCGCCGTGTTCACGGAGCCGTTGGCGTGCGTGATTCGTTCACTGCGCCGCGCGGGACTACGCCGAGGCGACACGCTGGCGATTATCGGGATGGGCGTGATGGGGCTGCTGCACCTGCTGCTGGGGCAAGCGTGGGGTGCGCGGCAGATTCTCGCGATAGACAAGCTGCCTCACCGACTGCAGTTTGCCGAGTCGCTGGGCGCGACGCCGCTGATTGCGGACGACGCCGCCCGCCTTGCACAGGGCGCAGCCGAAGTGGTGATTGTGGGACCAGGCAACACCGCCGCGCTGGAGCTGGCGCTGCAGTTGGTTGCGCCCGATGGCACGATTCTGCTGTTCACGCCCGCGCCACCTGAGGAGCGTGCCGCGCTGAACTGGCACGACCTTTACTTCCGCGAGACGCGCCTGGTTCCCAGCTACTCTGCCAGCCATGTGGAGATGCGCCAAGCGCTGCTGCAAATCGCTGCAGGCTTGCCTGTGGAACGGTTGATCACCCACCGCTTGCCCCTAACGCACGCCCCTGAGGGCTACGCGCTGCTACGCAAGGCAGAGGCGCTGAAGGTTATCGTTGACAGTGGCTAATACAATACCAATCGGGGGTTCGAATGCAGGGCAGGTTCCGATGCAAACCAAGCCCGCCTGCGCGGGCTAAAGAGCCGACGAAGGTTGGCTTCGTCTGCATAGCAACGGCTTTAGCCGTACAGGACGATGCGTCATTTGAAACCCCGATAGGTATTACCAATCGGCATTTCAGGCAACATCGCTCGTCAGCGGGACGCTGACGCTACGGACGCGCCCTGCGTCGCGTCGGCGTCTCGCCGACGGTTTTACGGCGTTTGCTCCGCCGATTGGTAAGTCCCTCAAATATGAAATCGTCCTGTTTTGGGCGCGTTGAGAACGCGCCCCTACAGGGCGTTTTGGGTAGGGGCGGGTTCCTAACCCGCCCCGCAGAAAAGGGACGATTTAACCTTTGAGGCACTTATTATAACCCCGCCGCCGCCGCACGAACACTGCTAATCCTAAACCCAACACGCTCCAGCTCGCAGGTTCGGGAACCAGCGTGCCCTCCGCACGTAGGTTGATGTCGAGGTCGATGTTCAGCCCCACCTCTTCCAGCGTCAGATTGAAAATCAGGTTCGCGGTCTGCCCCGGTGGCAAAATCGTGGGCAAGCCGAACTCGAACGGGGGCAATTCCAGATTCGGATTGAAGGTCTGTGAGAAGTTGACCTGCTGGAGCGAGGTAATTAGCGCGGTGTTCCCGCTCACCACCACTTGTCCCTGAAGGGGTAGCACAAACGGGAAGGTTTGCGCAAAGGGCGTGCCCAGCAGCTCAGCAGCGAGCGTTAAGTCCACCAGCACGCCCGCTGTGAAGTCGTACTGGTTAGGACCTGTCGGCGTCAGCACGCCCGCGCCCGCGCCTGTCTGCACCGCCGTGAACTGACTGAGGTTCACCGACCCTATCGGGATGCTAATACCTTGGCTGGGCAAGATATACACCGAGTCGGGATTGCGCGTGCGGAACGACTGACCCGCAATCGTCAGCGTCACGGGCAGCACGGCAGCACCGTTTGCCAGAAAGTTCAGCGAGAGGTTCTCGAAGGTGAGGGTGTTTGTGCTGCCGTCTACCGTGGCACGAAAAGTGCCACTTGCCCGACGATTAACATTTCCGCTAATCGCTGCGCCGATGCTCACATTCACGGGCACATTCTCCCTCGGTCCGAAAGGACCGAAGATGCCAGGTTTGGTGCGCGTGCCTGTGGGGTTCGTGTCGGGGTCGTAGTTGCCAATCAGGGTGCCCTGCGTGCGTGCCGCAATCGAGAGATTGCCGCTGATTCCGCTGGGCGGAGCAACAACGGTGAAGTCATAGAGCTGCGCTTGCGCGAGGCTCAACGCCCCCGCTGCGCTCCAAAATGCCCAAATCAGTCTGCTTCCTTTCATAACACTTAATTATACGACGGAGAGGGTCAAAATCGGACTGAGAGACTGTTTAGGAAATAGCGTACACGCCCAACGGCTGAAGCCGTTCCCTATGCACACGAAGCCGACCGCTGTCGGCTCGTAGCCCGCGCAGGCGGGCTTTGTCTGCACAGCAACGGCTTGAGCCGTCTATTTCAACAGTCTCTGATGACGCACACGAATTGACAGCCCTTGAGACTCAGAACAGGCGCAGTTGCTCTTCGCCTTCAGGCAAGACGGGTTTCTGCTCTTCCAGCAGGCGGCGGATTTCCTTGACGCGTTCGCGTGCAGCGATGAGGTCGTCCACCAGCGAGCGATAGGCTCTCTCGAACGCCTCGCCTGCCTGACGCAGGATATAGGCAGGGTGGAGCGCGGCGATGACAGCAGGCGCGTAGCGGTTGCTGAACCACAGCCCGCGCTCCTGCATGATTTTGAAGTTTTTATGGATGAGCGTGGACGCAGCAGGGGAGCCAAGGCACACAATCACCAGTGGTTTGATAAGCGTGAGCTGCGCATCCAGCCACGGAAAGCAGGCTTGGATTTCGTCGTGGGTTGGAGGGCGGTTGCGAGCGCGCCCGTGTTCGACCACGCAAGCACGACACTTGATGATGTTGCAGACATATACATGGCGGCGTGTCATACCCGCCTCGCGTAGGGCTTTATCCAGTAGTGCGCCCGCCCTGCCGACAAATGGACGCCCCGTTGCATCCTCTTGCTCCCCTGGACCCTCGCCGACAATCACCAACGGCGCGCGCGGGTTGCCCTCACCGAACACGACATGCGTGCGCGTGCGTGCCAGCGGGCAAGCCACACACTGCTTCGCCTTCGCCTCGACTTCTGCCAACAGTTCCTCAACGGGTCGTTCCGTCATGGGAGGCACTCACCTCCTGCAGGGCGCGTCGCAGGCGCGTGTAGGTCTCGCTTAGGCTTTCGGGAAGCACGCGCGTCTCCCCAATCGTCGCCATGAAGTTCGTATCACCGTGCCAGCGGGGCACGATGTGCAGGTGGAGATGCTCCTCAATGCCCGCGCCTGCAGCGCGTCCTAAGTTGAACCCCACATTCAGCCCGTCGGGGCGATATTCACGCTCTAACGCGCGAATACACACACGCATCAGCCGTCCCAAATCCAGCCATTCCTCGTCTGTGAGGCTTGCCACATCGCGCGTATGGCGATAAGGCGCAATCATCAAGTGCCCGCTGGTGTAGGGGAACAGGTTCAGGATGACATAACACAGCGTGGAGCGCCACACAATCAGGTTCTGAGCGTCGGCGTCTTCGGCGGGCTTGGCGCAAAAGAGGCACTCTGCGCTGGGCTTGCCCGCTGTGCTGACATACTGCATCCGCCACGGCGCCCACAAACGCTCCTGCATACATCCATTATACCGCTTTTTCGGGACGCAAAAAGCAGGAATCGACACACCCCTCGCGAAATTAGCCAGCGGAGGACACTGATGATGCAATGGCGATACACTTTTCTGGGATGTATCAGTGCGGTAGTGGCGCTTCAGTTAGGCTGGGCGCAGGTCGAAAGTGAGAGCGCTGTATATCAGCCCAGCCCTGACCTTGCAAGGATTACCGTCCCGCATGTGCCCGGTGAGCTTGTGGTTGGGTTAGAACGGAATGACCTTGCCCTGCCGATCGAAGCGATGGAGATGGTGGGAACCATCGTTTCGAGCAACCCCGCCATCAACGCGTTCGTGGTACGGCTCGCTCCTGGCATCAGTATGCACAGCGCGGGCGAGTTCTTGCGTGCCCTGCCCGGCGTGCGCTATGTGGAGCCGAACTACCTCGCGTTTGCGTTGGCAACCCCCAACGACCCGAACTACAGCCAGCAGTACGGCTTGGCTCGCATTCAGGCGAACCTCGCTTGGGACATCTGGCAACCCCAGCGCGTGGTGCACATCGCCATCATCGACACAGGCATCGACTCCAACCACCCCGACCTCACCAACAAGATGCGTCGCCACAGCAACGGCGCCGTGTACGGCTACAACACGCTCAACAACACCACGAACGCCTTAGATGATAACGGGCATGGCACGCACTGCGCGGGCATCGCCGCCGCCGAAATCAACAACGGGATTGGCATCGCAGGCGTGGCGGCGTGGAACCCGAATGTTGCCAACTCCCGCACTTTCGTCCAGCTGATGCCTGTGAAGGTGCTGAGCGCAAGTGGTTCAGGGAGTCTGGACGCGGTGGCACGCGGAATCACTTGGGCAGCCGACAACGGCGCACATATTCTGAGCATGAGCTTGGGCGCAGGCTCAGGAGCGCAGCAGTTGCAAGATGCCGTGAACTACGCGTGGAATCGCGGTTGCTTGGTGGTGGCAGCAGCGGGCAACAGCGGCAGTTCTGCGCCGATGTACCCCGCGTTCTACACAAACTGTATCGCCGTAGCGGCAACGGATTCTTCCGACACGCTGGCGAGTTTTTCACAGTTTGGCTCGTGGGTGGACATTGCGGCGCCTGGCGTAAATGTGCTTTCCACCTACCCGAATAACCAGTACCGCTCGCTCAGCGGCACCTCGATGGCGTGTCCGCATGTGGCAGGCGCAGCGGCGGTTGTGTGGTCGCATAATCCGAATCTGACAAACGCGCAGCTGCGCAGCGTGCTGGAGACGAATGTGGATCCTTATCAGCCGTATGCAGGGCGCACGATTGCGCCGAACGCGGGACGGTTGAATGTCTACCGCGCACTGCAGGCAGCAGGTGGCGGCGGTCCGACCCAGCCCAGCCTGAGCAGCCTGAGTCTGAACCCCAGCAGCGTCGTGGGCGGCAACAGCAGCACGGGCACAGTGACCCTGACCGCGCCCGCACCTACAGGCGGGTTCGTGGTGAACCTCAGCAGTAGCAATACGAATGTCGCCACCGTGCCCAGCAGCGTGACCGTGCCTGCAGGAGCAACCAGCGCGACCTTCACAGTCTCGACTCGCGCGGTGTCCAGCACGACGAATGTGACCATCACGGCTTCCGCAGGCGGTGTGTCGCGCCAAGCAACGCTGACCGTTAACCCTGCCTCGTCAAGCGTGACGCTCCAGTCGCTCACGATTAGCCCGACTTCTGTAATGGGCGGTCGGAGCGCAACGGGCACAGTGACGCTCAGCGGTCCCGCGCCTGCAGGGGGCGTGGTGGTGCAACTGGTGAGCAGCAACCCGAGTCGCGCCTCCGTACCGAGCAGTGTGACCGTGCCTGCAGGGGCGACCAGCGCGACCTTCACAATCCGCACAACCTCTGTATTCGGGAATGTCACTGGCGTCACTATCACGGCGACCTACAACGGCGTTTCGCGCTCGGCAGTGCTGACCGTGTGGTTCTGAGCAGGTATAATCCTGCTACAGTGCTACAGACAGCAAGCCACCCTTGGATGACGCGCGTGCGCCCTGCAGCAGCTT
>JANXCK010000013.1 GCA_025060055.1 Fimbriimonadales bacterium
GCCGATGCAGCAGCATCCCGCGAGGAACTCGGCGGTCTTGCGGCGGATGATGTCCAGATACTGCGCCTCGCTGATTTCTAACCGATGGCGCAGAAACACCTCTTCCACCTCGCCCTCGCTCATCGCAGTGGTGATGTGAGCGACTTTCTGGATGATGCGCAGGTCGCCGTCCATCGCTAAGCAGCGCATTGCCCGCGCCAGGATGAAATCGCCCGACAACACTGTGGCAAGGTTGCCGTAGAGCGCATTAGCGGTAGGCTTGCCGCGCCGCATAAAGGTCTGGTCAATTACATCGTCGTGGATTAGCGTCGCCATGTGAATCATCTCCATACAGCCGGCGACGAGGGCGAGGCGTTCGCGCCCTGCCAGCCCGTTGCGGTAGAGCGTGCCAAAGCGCGACGGCTCGGCAGCGTAGGCGCACAGAACCACCATCGCAGGGCGCAGCCGCTTGCCACCAGCGGACAGGAGATGGCGTGTCAGCTCGCTGAACTGCGGAATGCCTGTGTGCGCTTGCGCTTCCAGAAACGCCTCCACCGCCTGCATCTCAGGCAGAATCGGCGCAAGCATCTCTGGAACCGCCAGCGTCTGTCGCGTGATTTGCATCGTGGTCATTGTTTAACCCCCATGTGAACGCACACTACGCCGAAGGTCAGGTCGCGGTAATACACATTCGCGAAACCCGCCTCTTTCATATACTCGGCAATAGTGGCTCGGTCTTCATAGTGTCGGATGGACATCGGCAGGTAGAGGTAGGCATCGGCTTGACTGAGGCGTTTGCCAACGCGCGGCAGGATATGGAGCGCATACAGGTCGTACAGCCAAGTGACGGGCGCGCGTTGCGGGCGCGTGAGTTCCAAGATGGCGAGCTTGCCGCCCGACTTCAGCACGCGGTAGATTTCGTGCAGTGCAGCGGGCTTGTCAATCAGGTTGCGCAGCCCGAACGCCATCGTCGCTGCATCAAACTGCGCGTCGGTGAACGGCAGTTGCAGCGCGTCGGCTTGCAGCCATATGGTGTGGTTCAGCCCGCGCCGTTGCGCTTTGGCGCGTCCGATTCTGAGCATCGGCTCGCAAAAGTCGAGCGCAACTACCTCGCCCGCAGGACCCAGATGACGCGCGAGCGCGATTGCCAAATCGCCCGTGCCTGTGCATAAGTCCAGCACGCGCGCGTCGGGGGCAAGGCGCAGCATCCGCACTACCCGACGCCGCCAGTAGTGGTGCAGCTGGAAGCTCAACAAGGAGTTCAGCAGGTCGTAGCGCGGTGCGACACGGCTGAACATCTCGCGTACATAGCGGCGCCGAGCGGAGTCCTGACGCGCCCAAATAGGCGGCTCCATCTGCCGATTTGTGCAGGTTTTCACAGTTGAGGAGATTATACCTGACCGAACAGAGTAAGGCAGCGAGCCGACCTCGTTGTTTGCTGCGTCAACAAAGGCGTCCAAGCCACTCACTGTAGCACGGACAGTCGTGTCCGTGCTGTGCTTGGACAGTCTTGCCCGCGCTATGCTTGGACAGAACTGTCCAAGCCACTTATGTAGCACGAACATCTCGCCTACGCTATCGTCAGCGAGCGTTTGGGACAGGTGCTACTCGTCGACGCCCAAGATTTGCGTGTAGACCACCTGCTGTGGATGCACTGCCACCACCCCCCGCGCGCCCAGCTCCGAAGAGCCAGAAGCTCGGATATAACAGATGCCCGGCAAGTTCACCAAGTCGTCGGAACGACGCAGCTCCTCAATGACCTGATACGCCTCTTCGCGCGAGTTGATGGGACAGTCGATTTCCTGCCCATTCGTCAAGCCAATCAATAAGGTTACGCGCGCCATGATGTGCCTCCTGTGGGGTTTATTTCGCAAGACCCCCCTCGAGTTCCTGCTACTCGATGCGCGTGATTCGGTAATGCACCTCGCCTTTGGGGGTGTTGACAATCACTTCCTCACCTGCTGCCTTGCCCAGCACCGCCTCACCCAACGGCGAAAGGATTGAGATAAGATCTTGCAAGGGGTCTGCCTCGAAGGAGCCGACGAGGGTGATAGTGCGTTCCTTGCCTGTTTCGAGGTCATGCAGCGTGACCTTGCTGCCCAGATGCACGATTTCACCAGCGTTGTCGGGGCGTGGCACGACTTTTGCGCGGCTCAGCACGGTCTCGAGGTCTTTGATGCGCCCCTCAAGGAACGCTTGCTGGCGCTTGGCATCCTGGTAATCGAAGTTCTCGCTGAGGTCGCCCAGGGCGCGCGCTGCCTTGATGCGTTCCACAATCTCGCGTCGCTTGACCGTCTTCAGCTCCTCCAGTTCGCGCTTGAGCCGTTCATACCCCTCTGGCGTCATCAGTATTTCCGACATAGTCGTCCCTCAGTCGTGTGCTTGAGCCGATTAGCAGACCTGATTATACCTCTGCCTGCGCCCTCACCTCGCGGGGAACGCTGCAAGCTGTTCCTTGCACCCCTCTCACAATCGGTTCCGCAGGAACCACATTAGCCCGCCGCCCAGCACGCACCACAGCAGAAACAGCCCCGCCGCAGCAGGAAACCGATTCGGCTCAGCGTATCCTTCCACTGTGGAGCCGAAGGAACCCCAGCGCGTGGATTATGACAGTCCATGGAAGGAGTTCATCACGGTCTTCTTCCGCTGGCTAATCAAGCTGGTGCTGCCTGAGCTTTACGAAATGATTGACTGGTCTAAACGCCCCCAGTTTCTGGACAACGAACTGCGCCGACTGACGCCCCGCAGCGAGACGGGCAGACTGCTGACCGACCGCCTCGTGAAGGTGTGGCTCAAAAACGGCGAGGCGCGCGGGATATTAGTGCATGTGGAAGCGCAGAACCAGCCCGTACCCAACTACGAGGAGCGCGTCTTCACCTACTACGCCCGCATCTGGCTGGAGCTGCGACTGGACATCGTGAGCATCGTAATCTTGGGCGACAAGAACACGCGCTGGCGCCCGAACCGCTACACACGCGAGCTGCCTGGCACACGGCTGGACTTCCAGTTCCACGCGGTCAAACTGCTGGATTTGGATGAGCAGTTCCTGCTGGAGGAAGCGAAACGCAAGAACCCTGCTGCGCTGATGCTGCTGGCGTTCCGCCGCGCGATGGACACCGAGAACGACATGGAACATCGGCTGGAGGCGCGCAAACAACTCATCGCGCTGATGATGGAGCATGGGTATAATCGGGAACATCAGGCGCATATCCTACGCCTGTTAGAGTGGGTGATGATCTTGCCAGAGACATTAGAACAACAGGTAGAGCAGTTCGTGGAGGAGTACAAGCGCAAGCGCAAGACGACTTTCGTCTCGCGCTTCGAGCGACGGATGATTGAGCAGGGACTGCAGCAGGGACTGCAGCAGGGACTGCAGCAAGGACTGAACGCTGTAAGCGGCACGCTGATGCGCATCTTACAGCGACGATTCGGCGCGGACTCTGAACTGCTACGCCCTGCACTAGAGAGCATCGACTCGTTTGAGACGCTGGAGCAACTGGTGGACGCCGCGCTGGACGCCCCCACCCTGCAGGCATTCGAGGAGACGCTGCGCCAGCTGCAGGCAACACGCGAATAACAGCCCTGCACAGGTACACTCTATGCCATGCAGGTGCAGCCCGTCCAGACTGTCCGCGCAACCGACGGCGCAACGCCGATTATCGCGCTGCATGGCATCACGAAGCGTTTCGGCAACCTCATAGCGTGCGACGCGGTAGACCTTCAGGTCGCCCCCGCCACGCTGCACGCCATCATGGGCGAGAACGGCGCAGGCAA
>JANXCK010000138.1 GCA_025060055.1 Fimbriimonadales bacterium
AAAAAAAAATAAGCGACGCTGTCGAAAGGAGGATCAAAGCCCAGCGCCGCTGACATCTATCCAATTCGCCCTGTGGAACGCCCTCGCAGGGCATTCCACCCTATAAAGACTCAAAAATCGCCCAAAAGCGGACATTGATTCGGGCGAATTCGGGGTGTTAGACGGGAATTCGCGAGCAAATCGGGTATCTTGGAAAGCGGTGAGAGCGATGATGCGATGGAGCATAGCGACAGCATGTCTCAGCGGGCTACTCCTGTGGGCGGGTTGGCAGCCGCAGACTCCGCTCAGCTCGCTGCGATGGACGACACTAAAGGGCGAGACGGTACACTGGAGCGATTTGCGTAATGCAAGGGCAGTGGTGTTTGTCACGCTTTCCTCGCGTTGCCCTGCCGTGCCCCGCTATGTACCGCGGCTGAACACCCTCTATGCAACCTACGCTGAGCAAGGCGTCGCATTTTACGGAATCTATCCTGAAACGGACGAGACGCCCGCCTCGGTGCGCGAGCATGCGCAGCGACTGGGCATCAAGTTTCCTGTAGTGCTGCAGGGTGCGCCTGCGATTGCGCGAGGCTTGGGCGCGACCCATGTGCCCCAAGCGTTCGTGCTGAACCGCAAAGGCGAGGTGTTATACGCAGGCGCAATCGACAGCGTGACAAAGCGCGAGGTCGCGCAGCATCATTACCTGCGGGACGCGCTCCGCGCCGTGCTACAGGGCAAACCTGTCGCCAAGCCGCGCACGCAGGTGGTCGGCTGCTTCCTGAGCTTACCCGAAGCAGACGCGCCTTCCGCCCCGAAACAGGTCACCTTCGCCGAGCATATCGCGCCCATCCTGTACGCAAAGTGCACTACATGCCACCACCCAGGCGACATCGGCCCGTTCCCGCTCCAGTCGTACAACGACGCCAAGCGCTGGGCGAAAGAGATTAAGTATTACACGGAGAGGCGTTTGATGCCCCCTTGGAAGCCGACGCCTGGCTTTGCCAAGTTCAAGAACGAGTTCTACCTCACAGATGAGGAGATTGCCCTAATTGCCCGCTGGGTCGACTCTGGCGCGCCAGCGGGCGATCTCAGCAAAGCGCCTAAACCGCCCACCTTCAGCAAAGGCTGGTACTACGGCGAGCCTGACCTGGTTGTGGAAATGCCCGAAGCGTATGAGCTGGACGGCGTGGGCGGCGATGAGTACCGCTACTTTGTGATTCCTGTAGAGCTGCCTGAAGACAAGGTCATCGTGGGTATCGATATCCAACCAGGCAACCGCGAGGTGGTGCATCACGCAAATATGTTCGTGGACACCTCTGGGCGCGCCCGCCAACTCGACGCCGCAGACCCAGGTCCTGGCTACTCCAACTTCGGCGGCACGGGGTTCATCCCGTTGATGATGTTGGGCGGCTGGGTGCCGGGCATGCGCCCGATCAGGCTGGAGGAGGGGTACGCTGTCGCATTGCCCCGCAAGTTCGACCTCGTGATGCAAATCCACTACTTCAAGCGCGGCAAGCGCGAAAAAGACCGCACAAAGGTCGGACTGTATTTGGCAGACCGCACCGAGAGGACTAAGCCAGTGCAACTCGCTGTGATTGGCAACACGAAGATTCACATCCCACCTGGCGAGAAGAACTATCGCGTCCACGCCCGCTGGACAACGCCCAGCGACCGCTCCATCTACGCGCTCTCGATAATGGCGCACATGCACCTGATTGCGCGCGGCACCGAAGTGGTCGCTAAAACGCCCGACGGGCGCACCATTCCGCTGCTGCAAATCAAAGACTACGACTTCAACTGGCAGCAGGCGTATTTCTACGACAAGCCGATTGAGCTGCCTCCGAACACGGTGATTGAGTGCGTGGGTTGGTACGATAACTCATCTGATAATCCCAGCAACCCCAGCAACCCGCCGCGCGAGGTGCGCTACGGCGAAGGCACTTACGACGAGATGTTCTATATCTTCCTCGCCGTCCACGACCCAAAGGCGAAGACCTCGTACCTTATTCCAGCGAGCCTGTGAGCGCGTGTACGGAGCGTCACCTTTGACGAGACAGCCAAGAGACTGTTTAAGACATTGCGTGATGTACCTAACGGCTGAAGCCGTTGCTGTGCAAACGAAGCCGACCGCCGTCGGCTCGTAGCCCGCGCAGGCGGGCTTGGTTTGCACAGGAACGGCTTCAGCCGTTCAGAATATCGCGCTACTTGAAACCCCGATTGGTATTAAGAATCACGATTGGTATTCGGCTGAGGCTACGCTTGGTGGCAACTTTGGGTGTACGCGATGAAGTCCTCCAGCACCTCTGTTGCGCGCCCCGATTCGATTGCGCGCAGGGCAAGCAAAATCCCGTCTCGGATGTCGTCCACACGCCCTGCAACCCACAGCGCGACTCCTGCGCTGGGCAGCAATGCTCGCATCCGCAGCTCGTCATCGCCCGCGATGGCTGCGCGTAGAATCTGCGCGTTCTCTTCAGGCGTCTCACCCGACGCTACAGCGCGCGGCGGCACTGGCTCCAACCCCAAATCGCTCGGAGTGAACTCGAAAGTGTCTACTGAGCCATCGGGCTTCAGATGTGCGGCGACCGTCACACCGATGGGAGAGACCTCATCCAAGCCGTCCATACCGTGAACGACCAGCGCCCGCTCTGTACCCAGCTGCGCCAGCGCTTCGGCAATCAGCGTGAGCCACTCCCAACTGAACACGCCCAAAAGCTGCTTACGGGCATTAGCG